>JBBQPB010000060.1:0-8889 GCA_038331435.1 Thermomicrobiales bacterium
TCCCGAGCTGGTCGCCGGTCTCGTGCTCATCGATAGCGCCGCGCTCGGCTCGACCATCGGGCAGGAATTGCTCGATCTCATGGCAGGCGATGCCGGAGATGAAACAGCGCGCGCATTGCTTTCGCTCTTCTTCGAGGATCAGAAGCTCGTCTCTGACCGCGGTGTGGACGAGATGGCCAGTTTCCATGAAGACGGTGGATGGTCAGCACAACAAGCGGTTGCGCAAGCTGCGTTCGCAGATGGCCGGCAGGTGCTCGGACTGGAAGATGCGCTCGCTGCCATTGACATACCGGTAGTGCTCATCTGGGGCGAGAACGATCGAGTGATTCCGCTCGCCGACGCGGTTGCCGCGTTGACCGTGTTCCCGGACGCGATCCTGAAGGTCCTCCCCGCAACCGGGCATGTTCCGCAGGTCGAGCGTGCGGGCGAGGTAGCTATCGCTATCGACCGGTTCGTCAGGTCGATCGGCTAATGTCGCGCGAACCGTCGATCGGGATCATTGCGAATCCTGCCTCTGGCAAGGACATTCGCCGCATCGTCGCTCACGGATCCACGTTCGACAACCACGAAAAGATCAACATCGTCCGGCGCGTCCTGTTGGCCGCGTCGGACCTTGGAGTCGAGCGGGTGCTCTACCTTCCCGATCTGTTTGGCATCATTCCCCGCGCCGCCGAGACGATCGAGCTACGTTGCGCGCTCGAACCATTGCCCATGCCGGTGCTTGGCAACCCGGGCGATTCACTGGAAGCCGCCCAGCGCTGCGCCGATCTCGGTGTCGGCGCCCTCGTCACACTCGGTGGCGACGGCACCAACCGCGTGGTTGCCAAGGGCTGCCGCGACGTACCGCTGATGCCAATTTCGACGGGCACTAACAATGTCTTTCCACGTATGGTGGAAGGAACGCTGGCCGGAATCGCCACCGCGCTGGTCGCAACCGGAGTTGCGTCCGATGCGATCGAGCGCCAGCCAAAGCTCGACATCTCGATCGATGGCGTTATGCGCGATCTCGCATTGATCGATGCCGTGCTTTCCGCTCATCAATGGGTCGGCGCAAGAGCCCTTTGGGACGCTTCGCATATTACCGAAGTGGTGGTTTCCCGGATCGTCCCGGCCGCGATCGGCGTTTGCAGTATCGGTGGATTGCTTTTCCCCGAGTTCGCTGGCTCGCAATCGGGAGCGCACGTCATGGTCGGTGGGCAGCACACCTCACTCCTGGCGCCGGTCGCGCCCGGCCTGCTGCGCGCCATTCCAATCGCATCGCAACAATTGCTCGACTTCGGCGACTCGGTCACGTTCCAACCCGCCGCCGGCACCCTTGCCCTGGACGGCGAACGCGAGATCGAAGTGAAAACGTCGCATCAAGTGCAGATAACGCTTTCGCCCGACGGCCCGTATACCATCGATATCGACCGTGCCATTGCCACCGCAGCCGCCCAGGGCCACTTCCTCGCGCACCTGCACGCGTAGCCGAGAGGCCAGCTGCGTCATCGTTATTACCCCAAAGATTCGAGACCGGCCCGCACCTCGTCGCGGGTCAACCCGCCAACGATCAACTCTGGGTCCGAACGTTCCAGCAGACGCGTATAGAACCTCGTCGCGTAGTCGAACGCCTCGTCCGATCCGCCGCCCACCCAGTCCAGCACCAGATTCTCGGCTTCGTCGAACCTCCCCTTCTCCTCCAGATAGTCGATGAGCAAGAGGCGAGTATCGGGCGTGATCGGGTAGCCCGCCATCCAGCTCACGGTCTGATCGAGTCCGGGGATCGTTTCGTGCCGCAGCGTGTCCGACCGTTCCCAGGCTTCCAGATAGAGGCGAAGCGCCTTCTGCATGCGTGGCAACGCCTGAGCAACATCGTCTCGGTCAGAATAAATGTCGCCTTCCTCATGCAGGAGGATCGCCATTGCCACAAACCGCTCCGGGTGAATCGCTCCCTGCGCGGTCATCATGTTCACCAGATCGTCTTCACTCAGCCCATGCACCAGGGAAGCGTGCAAGCCTGTCATACGCCCGTAGGCTTCTTCGATCTCGATCAAGGCCTGCTCATCGTTGCCATCCTTGCGACGCTGCAAAATGCCCGTCACGAAAAGTCCCATCTGCTGAATCATTCGCAGGATATAGTCCTGGTGCATGGAACCCTTTCCGCACGGTACGATTCCGTCATAAGTGATGATCGGAGAAAAAAGGAGAGCCCGTGAGCGACGACCTCTGTTTCATGCCCGCCACCGAAATGCTGGCGCGCTATCGCGATCGCTCACTTTCCCCGGTCGAAGTTACCACAGCGGTTCTCGCGCAGATCGAGCGAGTCGATCCGGCCGTCAATGCCTACGTCACCGTCACCGGGGAGCTCGCGCTCGAACAGGCCAAGCTGGCCGAGCAATCGTGGCAAGCAGGGATCGCCGGTGACCTCCTGGGCGTGCCGATCTCCATTAAGGATTTGACCGCCACCAAGGGCATCCGCACCACCCGCGGTTCGAAACTCTACGAAAACTGGATTCCGGACAGCGACGCCATATTCGTCGAACGGGTCAAGAACGCCGGTTCGATCATGCTTGGCAAGACCAACTCCCCCGAGTTCGGTTGGAAAGGCGAAACCACCAATCTCGTTTCCGGCACCACGCGCAACCCATGGAATCTGGAACGTACTGCCGGCGGATCGACTGGCGGAGGGTCGGCAGCGATTGCCGCTGGTATGGGTCCGCTCACCCAGGGCGGTGACGGCGCCGGCTCGATTCGCATCCCCTCGTCATTCTGTGGAATTTACGGACTCAAGCCGTCCTTCGCGCTGGTTCCTACCTTTCCTCCCAGCTCGATCGCCGATGTCGCCCATCTTGGTCCCATGACGCGGACCGTAGCTGATTCGGCCCTGTTACTCAATATCGTAGCTGGCGAAGATGCGCGCGATCGCTTCTCCTGGTCATCCAACCTGGATTACCTCAGCTCATGCGAAAACCGTTCGCTCAAGGGCTGGCGAATCGCATGGAGCCCTGATCTGGGTTATGCGGCTGTCGAGCCGGAAATCGTGGCGATCTGCGAGCAACAGCTGCAGGTACTGCGTGATCTTGGCGCTGAGGTTGTCGAGGCCCACCCACCGCTCTCCGATCCCTGGCAGATCATCGACGATCTGTGGGCCGCGGCCATGGGCTCGATGCATATCGACAACTTGGCCGAGGTCGCTGAGCAGATCGATCCGGGCCGCAAGAAAGTGGTCGAGTATGGCCTGACCGTCACCGGCGCCATGCTCGCGCGCCAGCAACAACGCCGCGCGGAGTACTACGAGGCATGGCGGCAGTTCATGCTTGACGTCGATCTCTTCGTTTGCCCGACCATGCCATGCACGGCCTTCACCGCGGGACTCGACTTCCCACCCGAAATTGCCGGACGCGCCATGACCTACCTGGGATGGACCGCGTTCACCTATCCGTTCAATCTCACTGGGATGCCCGCGGCCACCGTACCGTGCGGTTTCGCAACGGATGGAATGCCAGTCGGCTTGCAGCTTGTTGGCCGCTGGCACGATGACGCTTCGGTCATCGCCGCGTCGGCGGCGATCGAAGCCGCCGCTCCCTGGGCCGACAATCGGCCTCCCGTCTAGGAGCGTTCCACCAATGCGCTTCAATCGGCGAATGTTGCTCGCTGGCGCGATCGTCGCGCCCGCGTTTGGCCAGTCAGTCTCCGCGCAGGAAACGCCAGATCCGCCCTGGATGATCCTGGCCGGACAGGACAGCGGTCCAAAAGGTCGCTGGGGCCATAATCTGATCATCGATACCTGGCATAACCGCTTGCTGGTCATCGGCGGCCGAGATTCCGATGGAACGGTTCCAGGCGATCTCTGGAGTTTCGATCTCGGAACCTACACCTGGTCGCATCTCGATCTGAGCGGCCCGAAAGCTCGATCGGGGAGCGCCGCCGCCACAGCGCTCGATGGGTCGGGGTTCTTCTATTTCGGCGGGGAATCCGACGACGGTCCTTTCGACGATCTCTGGTGGTTCGATTTTGCGACCAACGCGTGGCGACAAATCGATCCCCTGGGAAACGGCAGCCCGGTCGCCCGGTCCGGGACTCGCGGAGTCATGGATGGCCAGGGCCGCTTCGTCGTCTCGCACGGGTGCAATGGTGACCAGCTTTACGATGACACCTGGGCCTTCGACCCCATCTCCCGCACTTGGGCGGACATTTCGCCCGCGGAAGGACAGCGACCGATGGCAAGGTGCGACCACGACCTGGTGTCGCTGCCTGACTTCGGGATCATGATGCTGACGGGAGGATGCTCAGAGCCGATCGGCCCTTGCCCGCAAGGCGATCTCTGGTCGTTCGATCTCTCTAACGGCGTCTGGACCGACGCCACCCCGGCGGTCGGGCCAGCCCCACGAACCGGAGCAGCGATGTCGCGGTTGGGGAACTCGATGCTGCTGGTCGGCGGCGAATCCGATTTGGGGTTGCAGTCCGACGTATGGACCGGCGATCTCTTCGATGGGTATTTCACCTGGACCGAGTTAACTCCGGTAAATCATGGACCGCTCGGCATTTACCGGCGGGCCTGGCATGATATGGTCGCCGCCAATGGCGAGTACTACGTTTTCGGCGGTGCCGGGGTAGAGGGCGCGCTCAGCGACCTCTGGAAATTCTCGCCGGATCGGATCACCCATCCGGAAGACGACAGCGAATACATCGAGCCGGCTTGATTGCACATGCCATGCTGATCCAGATACCCGACGACTTTCGTATCATTGGAGTGAAGGACCATCTTAACCTGGAGGCAAGTACGCTATGCAATTGAGCCGGCGAACCCTTTTGAGCGGCACGTTGGGAATTTCGGGCGCTGCTTTATTGCGAGACACGGCTGCTCAGGCCGGACCTTGGACCCTGTTGGACGATTCCAGCGGACCGGCGGCACGTTGGGACCATGCGCTGCTGGCTGATCCCAAACGGAACCAACTCTATCTCTTCGGAGGCCGAGATGGAAATGGGGCGGCCTTCGGAGATCTCTGGTCTTTCGACATCGCGTCAAATAGCTGGAGCTCTGTCGAATCCGCTGGCCCATCTCCACGATTTGGCGTCGCAGCCGCATTGACTCCCGATGGCGGCGGATTCCTATTGTTTGGTGGCGAAACCGTCGACGTCTTTTTCAACGACACCTGGGCGTTCGACTTCGAGAGCCAAGCCTGGACGCTTCTGAACGATGGCGCCAGCATCGCCCCGAGTCCCCGGTACGGTCTCGGCGGCGACTTCGATGCCAGCGGCCGCTTCGTCATTTCCCATGGATTCACCTTCGAAGGAAGATTCGACGATACTTGGGCCTTCGACCCGAGTCAGAACGTCTGGACGAACGTCACACCTGAGGAATTCAGGCCCCTACCGCGTTGCCTGCACGAGGTGCACTCGATCGACGGAGGGGACCGCCTGCTCCTTTATGCGGGCTGCTCGTCTGGCTATGGTCCCTGCCCGCAGGGCGACCTTTGGGTCTTCGATGTTGCCTCCAACTCCTGGACTCAACTTGCCCCGGATCTCACTCCCGCGCCGCGTTCGAATCCGGCGATGAGCACGTTTGGAAACGACGTCCTGCTTGTCGGTGGCTTGACCGAACTAGGTCCCTCCTCCGATGTCTGGCGCGGAGTGGTGGATGGCCAGGGGTTCGTGTGGAGCGAGGTCGTCGATGCCAGCAATGTGATCCCGGCGCGCTCGAGTCACGATCTCACGAGGATTGACTCCAACTACTTCGTCTTTGGCGGACTCGGTCTCAATGGCGTGCTGGCGGATCTTTGGAACTATTCGCCAGCCCAGTAATTCACGTCGCTCGATTCTTTCAGTCTGCAACCATGAACGTTCGGCGATACTGGTGGGGTCGCAAGCCGCGCGGTATCGACTACTGAATCAGGAATGCCAACGTGTCACTACAGACTGGCGATCGGGCTCCCGATCTGAACCGTTCCTTCCCCGACAGTGAAGGCACCGAATATCACCTGGCCGATGTCCTGCGGGACGGACCGCTCTTGCTCGGCATCTACAAGAGCTCGTGCGGCGCCAGCAAGGCCATGATGCCAATGTTGAACCGCTTCGTCGACCAATACGGAGCCTTCGGCTTACAGGTGTTCGGCGTTGCGCAGGATTCCGCGAACGTCACCAAATCGTTCATCCGGCGCAGTGGGGGATTCGATTACCCGGTCCTCATCGAGGGCGACGACTTTCCACTTTCGCTCGAGTTCGATATCTTCGCCACCCCGACCGTCTACGTCATTCGGCAGGACGGCACAATCGCGTACACCACGATGGGTTTTTTTCGCGTGCAGATGGAAGAGTTTTCGCACGCAGTCGCCGATGTGCTCGGCGTCGCCTACTCACCGATCATTCACGAGGAGGTGGATGAAGAGATTCCCCTCTTCGTCCCTGGCTGACCAAGCAAGCATTTGGACTAGGGTTCCTCGTCCGTCACCACTCGCAATCAAGGAGAATTCACCCGTGGTAACCGTCGGCGAAATGACTGTGCTCGCTTCGGGATTCGATACGCTAGAAGGACCAGCTTTCGACCGGCATGGCAACCTCTTTTTCGTCGACTGGGAACGCCATTCGATTCTTCGTCGATCGCCCGAAGGTGAAATTCGCGAGTTTTACAACACCGGTGGAGTTCCCGCCGGCCTGGCCTTTCATCCGGATGGCGCTCTCTGGGTCGCTGATGAAGGGGACGACATTCACGGCCTCTTGCGCATCACACCCGAGGCCAAAGCCACCATCGTTGTCAACGAGTATCAGGGCAAACCGCTCAACGGAGCGAATGACCTGATCTTCGACAACGAGGGAAACGTCTACTTTTCTGATCCCTGGCGTTCGAACGCAGAGAATCCGATCGGCGGGTTCTATCTTTACACCATCGAAGGCGAGCTCCAGCAAATCGACACCGGGCTCGCTTTCCCCAACGGTGTCGCGCTAACCCCTGATGGGCAGTATGTGATCCTGGCCGAGACGTATCGCAATCGCTTACTGCGTTATCGCATCGAAAGCGATGGCACGATCGGTCCCAGAGAAGTCTGGGCGGAAACAACCCTCCCATCTGGCGGCGATGGCATGGCCCTCGCCGAAGACGGCACGCTGTATGTCGCGCATCATGGTGGCGGTGCGGTGGACCTCTTCGACCCAAATGGGAAACAAGTCGGTTCGATTGAGGTTCCGGGCGCGCAGGTAACCAATTGCGCGTTTGGCGGACCGGACCGTAAAACCCTGGTCATCACCGAATGCGCCACTGGCTCGCTTTATTCCATCGAGCTCGATGTTGCCGGACTCCCGCTGTACGATGGCTCCAGCCGTTAGAACCAACAATTGGTTGGGTGCCGCGGAAGGCAAGCCTTCGACCGTCCTATGCATCAGGCTGGCGAATCGGCTCCGAGCACGCCCAGTTGCTGAAGCAGGCCGAATGCGTCGAACTGCATCCATCGTTCGATGAACCTGCCGTTCTCGATACGGTCGATGCCAAGCCCTTCGATGTGAATCGAGCGGCCGGTTGGGGTGAAACCGAGAAACGCGCCGAGATGCGTACCAGTGGCTCTAAACCGGTAAGCCACCGTTTCGCCCGCATCGAAGATCTCATCCAGGACGATCTGCAAATCTGGAAAGGCCTCCGTATAGCCCGCGATATCGATACGCACACCTTCTGGACCGTAATGGTCGCCACTCGGCAAGTGACTGACGTGGGAATCGGCATGCGTTTCCTGCAGCGTGCGCAGGCAGTTCTGGCAAAATGCCACTTCGAAAAAATTCCTGACTCGCTCTACATTCTCTCGGCTCATGACCTGACGCTCCGACGACATGCTGGGCTTCACAGCCGGTCGCCGGCGCTCGTCATGCGCTTCGACCGTACGAATATGTTCGTCGTGCAAGACGCACGATCCCATCCTCAGGAATGCGTATTCGGCAACGTATTTTTATTGCAGAGAAGCGACGTACTGTCTGACGAGCGAGACGTCCTGAAAACGCAAGGTCACTTGCTTTTCACCTTTGTCGAGAAGCGTTAATCGCTCGATGCCGCTCGAAGAAACATTCAGCAGCATGCCGTCGCAGAGCACAAGCATGCGTACTGTCGGCCCTTCGAAAACGATCTGCTCGACAGTTCCGGTAACCAACCCATCGCCCTCGTGCCGCGTGTTCGCGCCCACGACCTCGATGTTCTCGGGCCGCACGAAGGCCAACACCGCATCCCCGATCGAGAGCGAATCGGACGCAAATCCCATGAGATCGAACGTTCCCGCTTTCACACGCGCGGATCGCTTGCCATCCTCATCGATGTCGATTGCCTCGATCACCCCAGGAATCGCATTGTTATCGCCCACAAAATTGGCGACGAATTCGGTGGTTGGCCGCAGATAGATATCGAGCTGATGGCCCGCCTGCTCCACCCGTCCCTTGTTCATGACGAAGATCCGGTCGGAGATGGCGAACGCCTCGGATTGGTCGTGGGTCACATAAATTGCGGTCTTCTTCGTTCGCCGTTGTAAATCCAGGATCGAATACTTGAGCGTATCGCGCAGGTTCCGGTCGAGCGCCGATAGCGGTTCGTCGAAAAGCAATACCCGCGGATCGGTCGCCAGCATGCGCGCCAAAGCCACCCGTTGCTGCTGGCCACCGGAGAGCTGACCTGGCATACGATCGGCAAAATCCGTCATCTCGATCATGGAGAGCATCTCGTCGACGCGCTGCTGGATTTGCGAACGCGGCATACGTTTCATCTGCAAGCCGAACGCGATGTTCTTGGCAACGGTCATATGTGGAAAGAGCGCGTGGCTCTGAAACGCGAGTCCGACATTGCGCTTGTGGGTGGGGACGCGGTTCACCATCTGATCGTCGAACCAGATCTCCCCGGATGTCGGTTCGATCAGTCCCGCCAGCATGCGCAGCGTAGTC
>JBBQPB010000061.1:0-8863 GCA_038331435.1 Thermomicrobiales bacterium
TCGATGGGATAGATGCTCGCCTGGATGACGTTCTGCCCGAGGTATTCGAGCAGCGCTGGGTCGCGCATCTCCGTTACGATTTCTTCGTAGATGGCACGAGCCTCGTCCGCTTCGAGGATTTGCGCCTCGACCTCCTTCCCATCGACCGACATCGTGAACTGATCGATGGTGGCGCCCTGCGGCACCGGGAAGAGATAGGTCCCTTCCGCCACCCAGTCGTTCGGGTTGTGGAAGGTTTGATCGATCTCGGTGGTGGCGAGCTGCTCGTCGATGGTCACATCGACATGATGGTTCTTCACCACCAGTTGATCGCCGATATAGACCGGCGTCTCACAGCCGGGATCGCATTCTGGCGGCGTGACCACGATGACCCCATCGGCACGAGTGCCGGTCACCGCGGCCACCACCGTCAGCAGCATGAGCAGGGCGGCCAACCCATGCACCAATCGTGTGCGCATACCCTTAGTTCCTCCATTAGCCTGGTCGCGTATCGAAACCCCATGTCCGCACCCCGCCCGATCGACCAGCCTGACCCGGCGGGGGCTTGGTGATGGAACGCCAGTGGATTCGGAAAGGTTCCCGGAGGATTCGAGGAATGCCGGATTGTGAAATGGGTTTACTTCGGAAGGCTATGCTAGATCACGACCGACGATCAGGATTCCGGGTCGTACATGAGCTCGCGTACCTCTTGCGCACACCGGCAGGCGGCGGCGATTTTAGCGGCCCATTCCAGCGCGGCGTCGCGTGACGGGGCCTCGATGATCGAAAATCCGCCGAGCACCGCTTTGGTTTCGGGAGAGGGACCATCGGAGACAGTCCCGTCGGTGGCGACGATGCTTGCCTGCTGGGTTAGCAAGCCAGCACCGAATATCCAGACGCCGGCGTCTTTCGCCGCCTGGACCACCTTGTGTGAGGTCTCGCTGACCGCCGGGAGATCCTCCTCAGAAATGTGATCCATCGAGCCGTCATCGAACGAAATCAAATACCGCGTCATCTTGCGTCTCCTGGCCCGACCCTGCGCCGGGTCGCTGTACGTCGCTTTGGATTCGACACGTTGCACGAATTCCATGACTTGTCGAACAGGGCGAGGGTATTTTCGACATTGGCCGGGCGACGTCACCAAAAAAGACGTGTAGCCTACGCGTCGCAACCAGATCAGTCGGCGTCCCTTCGAATACCACCTGGTCGCCGTCATGCCCCGCGCCAGGACCGAGATCGATGATTCAGTCGGCGTGCGTCATTACTGCCTGATTGAGTTCGACCCCGAGCCGGACACTCGGGTAAACACGGTCAGGCAGCGTTTAGGAATCTCGACGCTGATGTTCTTCAGGTTATTCTCACGCGCGCCTCGCACGCGGATCATGTCGTGGCTGTCGGCAAGGTGCGTCTCGCTGACCTGCGTGTAGATGGTCGCGGTCATGGGCATCGTTTCTCCATTCGTGCGGCGGAGGGGAGGTCCCGGCTCGTCCTGCCTTCAAGATGTGGTCTTCGCGGCGACAGAGTGTGCCATGTTATTCACGTGACGAATAGAACAAGGGAAATGTGACCATGGGGAGCGGGATCCCGCTTCGAGGGAACAAAAGATCCTCGAGGATCTTTTGGTTTATGGGCGATGGGATCGACCATGACGCTCCCGGGAAGCCGGGATCCAGCACCGAGTGTGGATGACGGGTAACCAGCCCGGGCACGATGATCCGCTGCCCAGGCCCGCGCTCGTTGCCAAACGTGCCGCTTACTTTCATATTAGCACATATGTTCTGATTGTCAAGCAGAAGATGAGGTCGACGCGAGACTTACGACTGCGCTCACGCCAACCCCGCGTCGCGCGCCCGGATAATCGCCTCTGACCGATCGGCGACCTGCAACTTCGAGAAGATGTTGCTGACGTGGTTGGCAATCGTCTTCGGCGAGAGGAAGAGTTCGCGCGCAATCGCCTGATTGTCCTTCCCCTGTGCGATGAGGGTGAGAATCTCCTGCTCCCGCTCGGTGAGATTCGGAAAGATCGGCACCGGTGCAGGACGCGAGAAATAAGTCAGCACCCGTGAGGCGATGGTTGGGCTGAAGATCGCTTCCCCGGCGGCAACCGAGCGGATAGCCCGCAGCAAATCCTCCTCATCCGTTCCCTTGAGCACATACCCCCGCGCCCCGGCCCGCAACGCGGCGAAGACCGAATCGTCATCCTCGAACATCGTCACGATGAGCACCCGAATCGCGGGGCTGGCTTCGACGATGGCGCGGGTCGCCTGGATACCGCTTCCCCCAGGAAGTTGCAGATCCATGAGCACCACGTCGGGCTGCAACGCTAGCGCCTGCGCCACCGCCGCATCGACATCGTCCGCTTCGCCGGCGACTTCCATATCCGGTTGCACGCCGATCAGCGACCCCACCCCCTTCCGGAAAAGCGGGTGGTCGTCGACGATCAACACGCGGAGCAAATCACGATCAGTCATTGGGCGTTATCCAGGGCAAGAAAGAATGGATGGGCCACAAAGGAAATGGGAAGAGAAGTGAGGGCCATCACCCTACCCCGCCTGACACCGGCAAATCCGCCACGATCCGCGTCCCGGCAGGATCGAGCGGCTCCGCCGCAAACGCTCCCCCAAGCTCCAACGCGCGCTCGCGCATCGATTGCAGCCCAACCCCGGAGATACGGTCGGTCGGAATACCAACCCCATCATCCTCGATCGTCAACCGAATTCCCGCTGCGTCACGCGCGATACGAATCTCGCACCGAGCGGCATTGGCATACCGCACAACGTTTGTCAGCGCCTCGTCGACAATGTGGTAGATGGCAACCTCGACGGCTGCCGGCAGGTCACCCAATTGGTCCGGAGCGACAAGCGTCACGAACAAGCGGTGCTGCTGTTCCGGAGTCCCTTCACCGAGATTGACTGTCGAAAGGCGATTCTACAGAGCACCGATCAACCCCAGATCATCGAGCGCTGCCGGCCGCAACCCCTGCACCAGTCGGCGGATATCGGCAATGGCGGTACGCAGCTCCTGTTGCAGCTCGGTTGCCTGTTCTACCGCGGCATCCGGATCGATGCGGATCGTTGCTTTCATCGCTCCGGCGTGCAAGGTAAGCGCAGCCAGTTGCGCGCCGAGTCCATCGTGCAAATCGCGGCGCAAACGGCGGCGTTCTTCTTCTCGTGCGTTGACGATCCGCTCGCGCGAAAGCTGCAAGTCATTCGTGAGACGCACGTTGTGAGCCACAACCCCGATCTGCCGCGCCAGATCGTCCAGCAGGCGCAGATCGGTCGCATCGAATTCGCGCGCGCCGCCCCGGGGCGAAACGATCAGCTCCCCCACTGATTGCGATTGATACGAGAGGGGAATCGGGATCTCGGCCACGCCAGGAATACCCGACGCGGCCACCGGAATGGCGTCAGGCTCCAGCGTGATCGCGGCATAGGGCAATCGGAGCGCTTCGGTCAACGTTTGCACGGTGGCGCGCAACGCCTCGATCGGTTGCACCGTGTCGGACAAATCGGCGGCCAACTTGCGCACCACTTGATACGGATCGTTCCGGTCCCCATATAGCAACCGGTTGATCCCTCGTTGCACGTGAGCGCGCGCTGGCTGGAAGAGCACCGCGGTCAGGCCCAGTGCGATCAACGTGAGCACGTTCGATTGGTCGTGCTCGAAGCGCGATCCGATACCGAAGACAATGCCCACATAGGCGGCAATAACCAGCGCGGTCATCAAGAGCCAGACGAGCGTGCGGCTAATGACGAGGTCGATATCGAACAGCCGGTAGCGCAGGACCGCGATGGTCAGGCAGATCGGAAAGGCGAGCGAGAATACCGGCACGGCAATCGTGAAACCCAGCAATGCCATCACCCCGCGGAACGAGCCGTCGATATTCCGCATCATCGCATCGCCCACCAGAAACGCAGGGAGGGCGATGACGGTGCCAATGGCGCCCCATTTCATCTGCTGGCGCTGGACCATGTTCGATTTCCACCGAAACCGATAGATGAGCGAGCCAAAACCCATCACCAGTAGCAGCAGATCGCCACCTACTTCGAGCGTCCGGCTCATTCCCTGGGTTGGGTCGCTGCCAGGAGACACAATGAATAAGCACACTTCGAGCAAATAGAGCGCCGCGGGAAGCGCCATCCAGCGCGGCACAAATGTGCCCGTTGGAAAGAGCATGGGCAACAGAAAGAGACTGGTAATGTTCAGTGCCGTCAGCACGATACCAATCGCCAGCCAGACCGGCTCATTTGCGAGCTGCCGGTGAAGATCAGGGGGATAGTCCGCGCCGATGCCCGCCACGAACGTCAAGGCGATATAGAACGCGAACCAGTCAGTTCCCCGGCGCTTGAGGAGGAGAATTGCGCTCAGGGCCACTGTCAGAAAGCTTTGCAGGAGCGTCCCTCCTGCTACGACGATGGAGAGTGATCGCTCTGATATCCCCAGATTTGCAAGGTTCGTCCGGAAGTCGGTTGCTTCGGTCGCGGACATGTTGGTCAGGCCGAGAATGTCAGCGACCTGCAGCGTGCTAGTCTGGAAGAAAATCGCAATCGCCAGCAGGAGCACGATGAGCCAGAGTCCCATCCGCGCTCGTCGAACCCGCTCGGGGTTGAGCTCGAACGATGATCGTTGCCGGAATGATGCGCCGAATTGCATCGGTTGCGTCCATTCGCCTGATGTGTGCACGCGTGATCGCTATCGTAGATCATCGCTGCTCGGATCGCTCCATTTACGAGCTAGGTCAGCGTGATGATATCCAGCATTCCCTGCATCGCATGGGGCACCCCACCCGGGAACGGAACCGCGCACACCACCGCGTAGGTGCCCGGTGCGATATCGACATCGATCCAGCTCGTATGCCCCCCAGCCATGATGCTGGTTGCGGCGGCGGGATGATAGTCAACGAGAATCTGCGACAAGGGAAAGTCGGGTGTTGGTGTTGCATCGAAGGGTAAATTGAAGAGCTCGATCATCTGATCGGTCGTCGGTCCTTCCGGCACCGCCACCAACTGAAACTCGTGCGCAATCGCGCCGATATTCGCCATCTTCAGCCGCGATCTGCCAGCCGGCAACCCGGAATCGGGCAAAATGAAACGCATCTCGGTCATCTCGACCGTCGCCTCCGATGCTGGCTCGACAGTGGAGATTTCCCCGTCGGCCACCGTCGCGAATGCCATGCGCTGGACGAACGGATCGAACATGAAGTAGTTTCCCGTCACCAGGTCCACCACGCCGGTGCGCGTCTCGCCTGCTGCGCCCCAGTCTGGCAACCCGACATAGCCTGCGTTTACGAACCAGTCCGGATCTTCGTCGCTGTTGCTGGTCATGGCAGCCATCACCACATCGTTCGTCACCCCATCCGGCAAGCGACCCAGCGAGGAATGTGATCCGCTCGATCCCGCATTGACCACACTGACCGCGTAGCGGCCGGCAGTGAGTCCCTCCGGAATGTCGTAGCTGTCATCGTGAATCGTGATGGTCAAACTCGGAAAGTCGCCCGCCTCCGGGGTTGGCTGCGCAAATACGCGATTGCCGCGCACGATGAACGTGCTCGCTACCAGGAAACCGCTCCCTTTGAGAAGTGTGCGCCGGTTCATTGGTCGTCCTCTTTCACGATTGTCCGAAGCGGTACACGTCCAAATCGTGTGCGTCGCTGGCATCACAGTAGATGCGGGGAGTTCCCGGGTAACAGGGGGAGTGATCCCGATTCAACTCGGGAAATTCCGAGCCTCACAACGGGTTCGATGGAATCAAGTCTGGCAGGGTGAAAGTCATGCGCAACTGCGCTCCACCGCTCGTCCTGGCCAAGTGAAGTTCCACGCCTACTCCGTCTCCACCACGGGTCCTAGCGCAGGACGTCCTTGTCCTGATGTCTCGTGACGCGCGATGAGTACGTTCATGTTACATAGGAAAGCCAGCTTTCCTATACAGTTTAAAGTTCCGCTATAGTATTGCGACGAAATACTATAATGCTCTTTCGCGCCCACTGGACGACAACTCTGTGACCGAGCAACTACCGCCACGAGCACATGACCGGGCGGGCCGATACCTTCAACAACCACAGGGATATCGCGCCTTCTTCCCGGCCGAACTGCCACCTGATCCACCGATCACGATCGACCACGAACTCATCGCGCTCTTGCTCCGGGCGCAAGGTGCGCTGGCACGTCTCGATGGAGCGGTTCGAACGATGCCGAATCCGGATCTCTTCCTCTCGATGTACATCCGTCGCGAGGCCGTACTTTCCAGTCGCATCGAAGGAACGCAAAGCACGATAGATGACTTGCTCGCTGCAGAAGCGAACCTTGCCAATCCCCCTCAGCCAGCCGATGTCCAAGAAGTCGCGAACTATGTGCAAGCCATGCGCTATGGGATGGATCGCTTGACGACGCTCCCCGTATCTGTGCGACTGATTCGAGAGCTGCACGAGATCCTGATGCACGGCGCCGGTGGTTCACACCTCACGTCAGGAGAACTACGTCGCACGCAGAACTGGATCGGACGGCCCAACAGCACGCTTGCGACTGCGACTTTTGTGCCTCCTCCAGCGCATGCCGTTCCTGAAGCGTTGGCGAATCTCGAACGCTTCGTACATTACGACGACACCTTGCCACTGCTGATCAAGATCGGGATCGTGCATGTCCAGTTCGAGATGATCCATCCCTTCCTGGATGGGAATGGCCGCGTGGGTCGACTCATCATCGCATTGCTGCTCAGCGAAGGGGGAGAGCTGGTCGAACCTGTACTCTATCTCTCCGAGTTCTTCGAGCGACGCCGGGACGAGTACTACCAGAGGCTGCGTGCAGTCCAGGAACGAGGAGACTGGGAAGGATGGCTTGGTTACTTCCTGACCGGCATCAGCGAGGTGGCGACACGCGCGCTTGTTACGGTCCGAAATGTGCTCGATCTTCGTGAATCCGACCGCGCACGCATGCTTACGACCTTCGGTCATGGAGGTGGAAGCGCACTTCTGGTGTTGGAAGAGCTCTTCCGCACACCAATCACGTCGGTCTCCAGAGTACGTGAGCTCACCGGCCTCTCTCGTCCGGCCGCCAATCAGCTCGTCTTGCGGCTCGAAGAAATAGGGCTTCTGGTCGAAATCACCGGACAGCGGCGGAATCGCTATTTCCGATACGAGGCCTATGTACGGCTCTTTGGCAACCCGTCAGATTGAGCCGTGTGCCACACTATTCCCAGCTTTGTGTTGGTTTGGTTAGAAAGGCAATTACGTTGTCATCGCCACAGAATCCTGTCGAGAGCATTCGCGAGGAGTCGCACGAAGCGGCGGTCGATACCGATCTCTCCGCCGCGCTGCTCACCTTCGCCCACCTTCCCCCCTCCACCGAGACCCCGTACGCTACGGTCACCCTCGACTGGTACCCGGATGGCGGCAAACGCACCTCGCCGGTGGAAGCTTGGCACGAGATCAAGGAAGAAGTTTGGCAGTTCCACTTCCGCAGTGAGGAAGGGATTTCGGCCGAGAACGACCGTCTGCGCGTGGGCGAATACATCGCCGATGAGCTGGACAAAACCGCGCGCGGCGCGATGATGGTTTCCAACAGCGGAGAAGGCACCTTCGAGGCGGCTTCGTTCGGACTCAGCATCCCGACCACGACCAATCTCGGTCCGATCCCCTACCTGAAGGAGTTCACCCGACTGGTCGAGGACAACCCGACCTACGCCATCCTGGTGCTCGATCAGGCCTCGGCCGAGCTCTCCATCGTGAGCGCGGATGTCATGACCGATTCGCTCTCGGTGAGCGGCAGCAAGTACCCGCGGCACCAGTCCGCGGGTGGGCTCAACCAGAGCCGATACCAGAACCGCGCCAACGAGCGCATCGACGCGTTCATCAAGACCGTCGCCGAGGAAGTGCAGAAAGTTCTCCAGCAGACCGGCGTCCGCCGCATGGTGATCGGCAGCGACGAAGTGAACGGCGCGCTCTTCCAGGAAGCCGTGCACGACACCGTCAAGGAAAAGATCATCGGCCACTTCAGGGTCGATATCAGCGCCGCGAACTTCGACAAGATCCTCGAACTGGCGGCCCCCATTGCCACCGAGTACGAGCGCACCCGCGAAGCCCAGGCCGTCGATGCCGTTGCCGATGCCGTCGGTTCCGATAATCGAGGCGCAGCCGGCGCAGTCGACGTGCTCAAGGCGCTGGAGCAGGGTCAGGTCTTCCGCCTGGTGATGAGCGGCGACTACGCCGAAATGGGCTGGGCCGACTACACGATGCCGATCTACGGCATTGGCGACGTCCCAACCGAACATCCCGCCGGCGGCGACCTGCACAACATTGTCCCGGTGCCCCTGGAGCAGGAGATGATCCGTCAGGCGCTCATCACCGGCGCGCAGATCGAAATCGTCGATCCCACTGTCCCGGTCGACACCGAAGGCGAAGTCCCCCACGCCGGCGGCGAGATCCCGAACTCCGCAGCCGACAGCAAACTCGACGCCCTCGGGGGCGTTGGTGCCCTGTTGCGCTGGTAGATCGCATGCCCATCTGAACAGCGACCGGCCCGCCTCACTTCCCGGGAGGCGGGCCGGTTCTCGTTTTACCCCGCAACGACCTGACCAAGCAATGTGCCATTCTGAACGAAGCGAAGAACGTCCCGGGCGTCGTCGACTGATACGGAATCCCCCCACCGCCAATCAGGGTGTACGTCTTACCGGTGAGCATCTGTTCTCTTGCTCAGCAGGTGATCTCGACAGCAACGCCATCTGCGACCTTTCCCCGTTGAGATACGCTACCGGTCACGGCGCACAGAGCGCAAAACGGGGTTTCGCAGCTTCTGCCGATTTGCAAGAGCCAAGGTGCTCGGGTACGTTATCGGGGTCACGAAGAGGCGGCCCGCAGGCATGACGCGGATGAGTCAGATGGAGCGACCGG
>JBBQPB010000062.1:0-8825 GCA_038331435.1 Thermomicrobiales bacterium
GTCGAGCGATTCTGAATCCGTTTTTCAGTCTAGTTCGTATTCCTCCCGGAGATGCCCGTTCTGATTGGCGCACGCGTGTGGGCCGGGTCCCATGGGGATGCCACACATCACGCAGCGCGGCCGTCCAGCCGCCACCACCCGTTCCGCCTCTTCCGAAATCTCGGCCGATTGCGTGCGTGTCAGCCGGCAAACAGCCGCCGGACCGAAAGCTTCAGGTTCCTCGATGTCGAAGGCGATCAGGACGATAAGATCGCGCGTATCGTCATACCCGATTTCCAGCTTACCCACCCGAAACTGTCTGTCCGAGCCCAGATCGAACTGCGGTTCGATCTCCGAATGAACAACGGTCTCTTCATCCGAAGCAAGTTGATCCAGCAACTGTTCGAGCGCACGACTGAGCGCGTCGACCTGCATTTTTTCCATCCAGAGCACGATCGTCTCAGACGCGGAAGCGATCAAGAGACGAAATCGGCGCTGGCCGGGTTCGCCCAGCGCTTCGACATTGGCCCATTGCACATCGATGGGCGCGATTTCTCGACCTTCTGATTCAGACACACTGTTCTCCTGCAATCGCAAGCTAGTTTACTATCGGCCTCCATTCGGTGAAAAACGGTCAGCGCAATGCATTGCGTGACATACTTCGCACCGGCAACGTGAGCGCTCGCTCGTACTCTTGCAAGCGTTCCCACTTCGACACCCTCAGTTTGCAACCGGCCTTCGCGCAGTGATGAATTCCAGAAAACTCCACGATTTCGACTTCTATATGGTCTTTACTGCCGGACTGCTCATAGCGTTCGGCGTTGTTGCCATCTGGAGCGCCCAGGGTGGAGAACAGCTCTCGATTCTCAATGACGGTGTCCGTCAGGCGGTCTTCGCCATCATGGGCGTCATGCTGCTCATCCTGGTTGCCAGCTTCAACTACCGTTTCCTTGCAACACTGGCTTGGCCGGTCTATGCCGGCTCACTCGCGACATTGGTCATGGTGCTCATTCCAGGTATCGGTGTTTCGATTGCTGGTTCCCGCCGTTGGTTTGATCTGGGAGTGACGACAATCCAGCCAGCCGAGTTCGCGAAGTTGGCAACCATCATTGCTCTTTCGTCCTTCGTCGCCTCACGCGGCGAGCAGATGCGCGAGCTGGGGAACTTTGTCGTTTCGTTGCTGATCGCGCTGGTACCCGCTGGTCTCGTCTTCCTCGAACCCGATCTCGGCACCGCCAGCGTCTTCGGCATTATCTGGTTGTCGATCATTCTCACCACTCAGGCGAGATGGCGATATTTGTTGCCACTGTTTGCGGTCGCGGCGCCCTTTGCCTTTTTCGCCTGGCATTTCATCCTGCTTGACTATCAGAAGGCTCGATTGCTCATCTCGTTCGATCCCTTCAAGGATCCAACTGGCGATGGTTACAACATCATTCAGGCCCGGTATGCCATTGGTGCAGGCGGAGTTTTTGGTTCTGGACTGCAAGGTGGAACGCAAAGCCGTTTGGAACTGCTGAAGGTGCGCGAGTCCGACTTTATCTTTGCACACGCCAGCGGTATGGTCGGCTTTGTCGGAATCATATGCCTTTTCGTGCTGTACATGATTCTGCTTTGGCGGTGCCTGCGGGTCGCTCAGTCAGCGCGCGATCAATTTGGCCAAGCGTTGGCAATCGGATTTTCGTCCATGCTCTTCTATCAGTCCTTCGTGAACATGGGCATGAATATGGGTATCATGCCGGTTACCGGCATCACCCTACCGCTGATCAGCCAAGGCTCGTCGTCACTCTGGACCTTCCTGCTTGGCATCGGGATTTTGCAAAGCGTCTTGATCCACCACCGGAAGCTGGCATTCCAGGCGAACTAGCAGGATCCTCGCTCACGTTGTATCTGCAAGATTCGAGCGTAAAGTTCCGAACGCGGCACTCCGCTGGCTTTCGCGAGGTCGCGCGCGATCTCCGAAGGGCGATCTCCCTTCCCGAGCCGATTCGCGATCTCGGTATCCGGGTCGATCTGGCGGTCGACCTCCCCGCGGCCGACGATCATCACGAACTCCCCTTTGAGTACGGTGGCGTTGAGCTTCGAGAGGAGCTCGAAGGCACTTCCCCGGATCGCTTCCTCATGCAGCTTGGTAAGCTCGCGGAAGACCACCACAGAGCGCTCGGGCGCGAGCTCACCTACCAGCTCCGCGAGCTTGAGAATGCGCGGTCCGCTTTCATAGAGCACAATCGGCACTCCATTTGCGAGCCCGCCGGTCAACGCCGAGATCCGCTCTCCCATCGTTCGCGGTAAGAATCCAAGAAAGAGAAATGGTCCATCGATCAATCCTGAGGCCGAAACCGCCGCGACTGCAGCGGACGGACCTGGAATCGGCACGACGGGATAGCCAGCGTCCGCAGCGGCTCGTACAAGAATCGACCCCGGATCCGAGACCGCCGGCGTTCCGGAGTCGCTCACCAGCGCCACATCTCCGGAACCGAGTGCTTCAAGAAAACGCTCTACCCGCGCCCGTTCGTTGAATCCGTGGTTGCTCAACAACGGGGTCGCAATTCCGAGCCGCTTCAGCATCGAGCCCGTGTGCCGGGTGTCTTCCGCCGCGATCAAAGCAACCTCACGGAGCACGCGCTGCGCCCTGGGTGAAAGGTCCTCCATGTTTCCAATTGGCGTGGCTACCACGTAGAGCGTTCCCAATCTATCGGCTCCAGTCTGGGCTCTGACCGATGATCAGAGTCGTGCTACATTGGCAACTACGCCTCGCGCCGATCGTCCGATCACGCCCAGCGACTGGAGCCAGTTCCTCGTGTCCGCATCTTCCCTCTTTCCCGAGCTTCCTGCCAGCCAACCTGGCGGAAATGCGGCGACCTCGTCCTTCGGTACGACCCAGTCTCTCTATCGAAAATACCGCCCGCAGACCTTCGATGCGGTCGATCTGGTGGGGCAAGACGCAATTGTTCGCACCCTGAAGAATGCAATCCGGCTGGATCGAGTGGCGCATGCCTACCTTTTCACCGGCCCGCGAGGCACCGGCAAGACAACCACTGCTCGTTTGCTTGCGAAAGCAGTCAACTGTTTAGATCCGGATCCTGATGCGCGCCCCTGCAACCAATGCGCCGCCTGCGTAGCGATAAACAATGGCTCGACAACCGATGTCATCGAGATCGACGCTGCCAGCAATCGCGGTATCGACGACATCCGCGAACTGCGGGAACGAGTGCGCTTCGCGCCAACCTTCCTCAAGACGAAGTTCTACATTGTCGACGAGGCACATCAGATCACCGGGGCTGCTGCGAATGCGTTCCTCAAGACGCTGGAAGAGCCCCCTTCCCATACGAAATTCATTCTTGCGACCACTGACCCTGAACAGTTATTGCCAACGATTGTTTCTCGCTGCCAGCGGTTCGATTTCAAGCGCTTCCCGCGCGAGACGATCATGGATCACCTGGGTCGTGTCGCGGATTTCGAAGGCGTCTCTGTCAGTCGTGAGGCACTGGCGGTCATCGGCGAGCACGCGGGCGGCAGCATGCGGGACGCCCTCGGCTTGCTCGATCAACTGGCATCGTATCGGAATCAGGAAGGCGACGAAAACCGCACGATCGAGCCGGACGATGTCCGCAACCTGCTCGGCATTGCTCGGAGCGAGCGAGTGATTGAAATTGCCGCCGCTTTAGGCGAGAGAGAACCGGGCCAAGGTCTTCAGCTCATCAACGATGCATTCGAAGCTGGTGAGGATCCTCGCCAGCTCAATCGCCAACTAGTGGCACTTTTACGCGCCGTCATGTTTCAGGTCGCGTCGAGGGTTCCTGGCATCGACGCCGATGTTAACCAGCTCGCCCAGCAGTTCTCGCTCGCCGAAATCGCGCGGCATTCAGCCAGATTCAGCGAAGTCGACTATCGCATTCGCCACGCATCATTGCCACAGTTACCGCTCGAGATCGCGTTCGTGCAAGCAACATTGGATACGGATGGAGCAAGTGAAGCGAATGTGCTGCCCATTTCGAATCGAGAGCCAGCACGCGCAACTGAAAGCCGGAACGACGCTGCTGCCGTTCGCCCACGGCGAAGTGAGCCTATCGCCCCGGAGCGGTCGAATCGGCCTGAGTTGGCACAGTCGCCAGATCCGACGGCGTTTCGCACCTCCGATCCCGCGCCACGGGTGGCACAACCAGTCGAGGATCGGCCAGTTCCAGAGACTACCGAGCAAACCGCGGAGCCCATCACTTCGCCGGAACTGGCTGCCACTGGGAATCCCATCACCGTCGATTTGCTCCACGACCTTTGGCCCAAGATACGACTCGACATCAAGGCACGCGATCGCCGAATCGAAGCCTTGCTCTCCAGCTGCGATCCGGCGAGTGTGAACGGCGCTTCTATCACGTTGGTGACTAGCTACAAGTTCCACTGGGAAAAAATGAATGAGGACGCATCGCGAGAGCTGGTCGAAAGCGTGATCGGCCGTCTGGTGAATCAATCGGTCTCGATCACGACTGAAATCCGGGTAGCCAATGGGACCAGCCCTTCCCAAACTCCAGTTTCACGTGAAGTGGGAATGGCAGCCGACCGATCGATCATTACCGCCGAGCCCGGTCCCCCGGAAGCACCAGTTCGATCTAATGACGAGCAAACCCTCATCGATGCGGCAAAGAAGCTTTTCGATGCCGAAGAAATCAAACCTCGGAAGTAATCGCCTGAGGCGACGGGCTCGCTTCCGGAGTGGCCATCGGACTGGCCGGGGGTGATGCGACCGGCGATGCTGCTGGTGTCGCCGCGCGCGCTTCACGGTACCGCTCGATCACTTCGCCAGTTGAAGTAATGAGATAAACCGCCCCCGGGCCAACCGCGTCCTTCCCCACCCGCACAACCCCAGAAACCGCAACTCCATCCGGAGAGAACACCAATCGACTGCCCTCCAGCGCGACGGGGAGCTCGAAACGCTCCAATGCGTTTCCGTCGATTTGCATCAACCAGACCGAGCTCGGTTTTTCTGTCGACGGATTGTTCGCGTTGGTCAGAAATGTCACCACCGCCCCATCATCCGCAATTGCGAACGATGCCACGCTCCAGATCTCACGGCCCGAAGGGGATGTCCAGGCAAGCGTCGGTTTCCCAGAACCGGTATCGATATAGAAGAGGTCGCCCTGCGGAGTCCCAAGCTCCTCGCGCTCGATGACCGTCGCGACTCGGCCACCAGCATCGATCCAGGCCAAATCGTGCGCGTAGCGATTACCCGATCGATCGGCAGGAAGGATCACGAGTGGATCGATCGGCTTCGCCTTCATTGAACCAGCGTAAATTCCGCTTCCCTCTGAACCGGAAGGCTGGTCCACGAAGGCGATCGTTCCGGCATCGGACGTCACGGCCACTGCCGCAGGACGCTTCGCAGCCGATGCAGGCAGGAGCTTGACCTGCGAGCCATCGACAAAAACCTGCTGGAGCCCACCAGATGGCAACGCCACCGCAACGCTTGCGGAGCCGGCAATCCAGGTCATTCCCCCTCGACCAGCGGCCACAGCATCGGGCCGCTGGCTGGGCGTTCCCTGCCTCGCTCCCAACTCGACCTGTCCAAGGGAAGCGCCTTCGAAATCAAGAAAGTCAATCGACCAACCGTTCGCCGTCATAGACGGCGCCGTCAACGCTGCAATCTGCTCACCCGATGGCGTTGACGCGACCGCCCAGATCGTTCGGTCAGAATCGGACCAAATGTCGTGGCCATCACCGGATTCGATATCGGCCACAGTCAGCCGATGTTGATGAGCGATCACGGAAAAACGTGCAATTCCGCGCGGAGCGAGGAGCTCAGCGACCGGCATCTGGGTGGGTTGAGCGGTTGGTGATCCGGAACGATCATCCAATCCCACCGCATAGGTTGTATCGTCGGGACCAGGCGTTAACGGCCCCCCAGCGAACTGCCGAGTACTGGACTCATCGCCACAAGCAGCCAAAGACAGTGTTGCCAGCGCACTGAATGCCAGCAACGCACGACGCGAGAATCGCGCCTCCGACGAAATCGTTACGCGACCTGCGTGTTCCATATCAACACCGAGTGATTTCCCCATGGAGCGGTCTCGTAACGAGCGATTCTCCCCAGTCTAGCGCACGGTCAGTGCGAACGATTCCACCAGACCCCGCGAGCGAAGACGTCGTGCGGCACCGCTCATGTGACTCGGGATGATGGGTGCCGCTGTGCTAGACTCTTTCGGCGGCGCCCAATGGCGCCGTTCTGTCGTTGTATAGGGGATTTTTTCCATGGCACTCACGCTTGCCGACGTCGATCACGTCGCAACGCTCGCGCGCCTCGGCCTCACCGATACCGAACGCGAGCGCATGCGCGAACAACTCTCGATTATTCTCGAGCACATTGACGAGCTCTCTGCGCTCGATACCGACGCCATCTCCCCTACGGCCTCTGTCGCGCAATTGACCAACGTTTGGCGGGCAGATGTTGTTCGACCGTCGTTCGATGCCGAGGAAATGTTTCGCAACGCTCCCCGCGAGGCTGAAGACTGCTTCGTCGTGCGAACTCCGCTTGGCTCGGAAAGCGAGGCGTCATGAGCGACCTGACGAATCTCTCGATTTCCGAAGCCCGCTCTCTGCTCGATAGCCGGCAGATCTCGGCGCTAGAGCTGACCGATGCACATCTCGCCCGCTCGGAGGCGCTCGAACCCATCTTGAAATGCCACATCGAGCTGACTCCCGAGGTCGCTCGATCGCAGGCGCTGACCGCCGATGCCACCATCGCCTCTGGGGCCGCCGGACCATTGACCGGCATTCCTTCGTCCATTAAAGACGTGCTGGTGACCATCGATTCGCACACCACGGCGGGTTCGCAAATGCTCAAGGGATATCGGTCTGCATACGATGCGACCGTCGTCCGCAAACTCCGAGAGGCTGGCTCGACCTTTATCGGCAAGGGCAACACCGACGAGTTCGCCATGGGTTCGTCCACCGAAAACTCATCGTTCTTTCCCACGCACAATCCATGGGATGTCGAGCGGGTACCGGGCGGTTCGTCCGGTGGTCCAGCGGCGGCAGTCACCGCAGGTGAGGCCATGTTTGGTCTCGGATCGGATACCGGTGGATCGATCCGCCAGCCGGCCGGCTTTTGCGGTATCGTCGGGCTCAAACCGACCTACGGGCGGGTTTCCCGATTGGGACTGATCGCATTCGCAAGCAGTCTCGATCAGATTGGCCCGTTTACTCGCAGTGTCGAGGACGCGGCCATCGTGCTCGAAGCGATAGCGGGACACGACCCGTCCGATTCTACGAGCTCGCCATCTCCGGTACCGTCATATCGCAATGCGTTGCGAACCGACCTGAAGGGTGTACGCATTGGAGTTGCTGAGGAATATTCAGTGACGGGCATGGAGCCCGGCGTGGAGACTGCGGTTGCTACGGCTATTCGAGAGCTACAAGCCCTGGGAGCCGAGTTGGTTCCTGTCTCGTTGCCGCACTCCAAATACGCGCTTTCCACCTATTACATTACCGCTCCAGCGGAGGCGAGCGCGAATCTGGCTCGCTTCGATGGAGTTCGCTTCGGGCTCAGGATAGATGCGCCGACGATCAAGGAAATGTACGAACAGACCCGCGGCCAGGGCTTCGGGAGCGAAGTTAAACGCCGCATCATGCTCGGCACCTATGCCCTAAGCTCAGGATATTACGACGCCTATTACGTGAAAGCTCAAAAGGTGCGTACGCTCATCAAGCAAGACTTCGATCGCGCTTTCGAGCACGTCGATGTCATCGTCGCACCGACGTCCCCCACCACTGCGTTTCGCATCGGCGACCGAATGGAAGATCCGTATCAAATGTATCTTGCGGACGTCTTCACGATTCCCGCAAATATGGCTGGCATCCCAGGGATTTCCCTGCCATGTGGCTTTTCCAACAATATGCCGGTTGGATTGCAGTTTCTCGGACAAGCGTTCGACGAAGCCACATTGCTGGGAGTTGCACATGCCTATGAGCAGTCGCAACCCTGGCATCAGATGCGCCCGACCCTTCCACCGCTATAGCCGACCATCTCGCGCCAATGTTTCTGCGCAGGAAGGATTGCGCAAATTCTCGGTGTAACGAATTTCGCAATTGAGCGAAGATTGTGCCATTATTGGCTCGCTTTCAGCGATGATTCTCGGCTGTGACAAATGAACAGGAGCGAACAACAATGGCTAACGTTCAATTCATCAGTGAGTCCGACGCTCCGGCAGCACCAAAGGCAATGACGCGTGCTGCCCAAGAGTCACTTGCGATGCTCAATCAGCTCACCAAGGGCAAAGTCGCGCGCATCGAGCCAGGCGAAGGGCAGAGTGTCCGCGGTCTCAAGTCGTCGATCTCCCGGGTTGCGAATAATAATAAAATCAAGGTCTCGCAATGGGATGTCGATGGAGTGCTGTACGTCAAGCTAGCATAATCGCTTCGCCAGCATAAGTTACTACAGCACGAAACAACAGAAGGAAGGCGGGAGCGCGCTCCCGCCTTCCTTCTGTTGTTCTCAGCCACGAACCGGAGCATTAACTTCGATCACCCGGAACATCACTGCTCCATCAATTCGCTACTGAACGTAACAAGCAAGGTCTAAAGCAAACCGATTGCTACTCTCTCTGGTCGTATAGGCAATGATCGTCGTTTCGAGGGAGACAATCTCACGCTCCCAAGTGCCTTATCTTGGCACGAGGTTCCCGCTGAGTTGCTCGTTGTCCCAAAGCATTCCCCATAGCGAATCGAACGCATCTCCCGGCGATTTCAAGTTTTCCTGCTACCACCCAACCCGCAGGGCGCTCGCCACCGCACGGTCGATTGGGTATACTTCGCCGGTCGCGTTTCGGTGCCATTGGCGCGAAATTCGTTCGGGCCTC
>JBBQPB010000063.1:0-8782 GCA_038331435.1 Thermomicrobiales bacterium
ATTGGCAACAGATCGAAAAATCGGCACGCGCGCATTGTCATGTGACCGAGATCGACAAGATCGAGTTTCGGCCGGCGCAGCTCGGCTTCGAAGCTGGCGTCGTAGGTGCCGCACTGTGGGCGAAAACCGAGTACGAGTGCGTTGGGGAGCGTGAGGGGTGAGCCGGCAGAGCGCTTCGGGACGCTATCTGGTCGAAGCAGCGGCCATCCTCGATCTAATATCGTCCACCCAAGTGGAGGCCATCGACCGGGCTGCCGCAATCTGTGCCGATAGCATCGTGGCCGGTGGTTTAGTGCACGCGTTTGGAACCGGCCACTCCCGTATTCCGGTGGAAGAGCTTTTTCCTCGGCACGGCAGTTTCCCGGGATTCCATCCCATCGTCGAACTCTCGTTGACCAACCATACCCAGATCGTTGGCGCCAACGGACAACGACAGGCGATGTGGCTGGAGAAAATCGAAGGGTTTGGCGAAGTCATTCTGCGCAATTTCAACTTCGGTCCTGACGACGCGATAATCGTCTTCTCGAACAGCGGCGTGAATGCGGTGGTGATCGACGTGGCACTCGGTGCAACGCAGCGTGGCATGCCGGTGATCGGGGTAGTCTCCTTCGATCACTGCAGCAAGAGCGCGCCTCGCCATTCGTCAGGCAAGAAGCTGATCGACCTCTCCGACATCGCGATCGATAATTGCACGCCGGCGGGAGATGCGATGATTTCTATCGACGGGCTGGGCGACCCGGTTGGACCCGGCTCGACCATCGGTTTCGCCGCCATCGTCAACGCGCTCAAATGCCAGACGGCTGAGAATCTGGTAGCGCTGGGAGCCCCACCGCTGGTGCTCTCGTCCTCCATCTTCATCGGAGACGCATCGGCCCAGCGCTTTGACGACTGTTATGACGAGCAATCGCGCCGGGTCAGCCGGCTCTACGATTGGCCGCGATCCTGAAATCGCTTTGGTAAATGTGGCAGCATGCGCTCACTGATCTGGTGGTTGAACATCAACAGCAGCCAGAAGAACTGACCGAAACCCGGCGCTAACAGCGCAATCGGAATCGAGAGCAGGAAGACCAACGCCGTTACCAAATTCCGCGTCTTCGCGCGTGCGAAATCGAATCCGCAGCCGTTGCGCGTCATCAAGGCGTGGTTTCCATCGAGTTGATCGATGATCACGATGAACAGCACCGAAATGACGGCGAGGACGAGCGCATAGAGGATCGAGGGAAATGCGAGCGAACCGTACTCTCCGAGAATGCCAGTCGGGAAGGGCAGGAATGCAACGAACATCAGGAGAACAATGTTCAGCTTCACCAGGCGGTCGTCGTAATCCCTGACGCGGGAGAAGATTCGGCGATGCGAACTCCAAAGAAATCCAATGACTATGAATCCGATCACGTATGAAAGAACCTGTGGCCAGAGCTCCACGATATCGTGATGTAGCCGGATGCGCGCGTCTTCGTCAGACATCTGGGGCAAATTGATGCTGACGATCAGCAGCGTCATAGCGAAGGCGAAGACACCGTCGCTCAAACTGATCAGTCGATCGAGCTCCCCGGCGCGCTCGACTTTCTTTTCGCCCGCGACGTCGTCGTCATTCGGCTGCGATAGGCGTTCGTCCCGATCGACCATAGTTTCTGCCTGAGTTGAATCGTGTTGCCGGTTCGCAGTGTATGCCACGAACTCGGATCGCCGGTGTGCGGCGAGCCTATCCGCATACGAGATCGTGCGTCGATAGAGGCGAGTGATATCACTGGTATGGTGCAATACCACCAGAATGATTGACGATCGCACGACATCCCTGGAGTTGAGACGATGACCGAAGGACTTCGACCTGGCGTGCATTGCATTGCCGCAACGCCGTTTCTTCCTCACGAAGCAGTTGATCTCGCAAGAGTCGGCACCTTGATGGACTATCTGGTAGCCGGCGGGTGTCAGGGCGCGGTGGTGCTGGGTGTGCTCGGCGAAGCAGACCGGATGAGTGACTACGAGCGCGATCAAGTGTTGGCCACCGCGCTGGAACATGGCGGGAGCGATCTGCAGATCTCGGTCGGCATCACGCACAACTCGACCAAAATCACAAAAGAGCGCGCGGATGCCGCGCAGGTTGCCGGCGTGGCCGCCGTCATGGTTTCGCCTCCGCCGGGAAGCGCGGCCGGTCCGGCGCTGAAAGAGCACTTCAAGCGGATTGCCGCCGATCTGTCCATTCCCTTCATCGTACAGGACCATCCGACCTCGAGTGGCGTCAAGATGCCGGTCGAGTTCATCGCCAGCCTGTATGAGTTTCTGCCGCCTGGTTCGGTGTGCAAGCTGGAAGACCCGCCCACGCCGATCAAGATGAACAAGCTGCGTGAGCTGGAACCTGGCTACCAAATCTTTGGTGGACTCGGTGGCGTCTCCTTGTTGCACGAGCTCGATGCCGGCTCAGCCGGCGCGATGACCGGATTTGCCGCGGTCGAAGCACTGGTCGAGATCGTCTCCGCCTACCAATCCGGCCATCGAGATCGTGCGCGTGTCGCGTTCAATCGCGCGTTGCCGCTGATGGTCTTCGAAGCCCAGCCAGGCGCCGGAGTGGCCCTGCGCAAGGAAATCCTGCGCCGGCGTGGTGCGATCGCGCACGCCACCGTGCGTCAACCGGCGCCAACGCCGGATGCCTTCGCGTTGTCCTTACTCGACGATCTTATGAGCTCACTTGCCACGGGCGTTGGATCCTGAGATGATCGCCGGGACCGGGCGCTACCCACAATCGAATACCGTCATCATCGACTGGTCCTGACAGAGAGGTCATCCGTGGTCGAAGTTGCCCCCGGAATCGAACGAATCGAAAGCGTCTTCGGACCACGTCCTTTCGCGCAATACCTGCTGCGTGGCGATAAGTCGATGCTTATCGATACCGGTATCGACACCACCCCCGGCGACGTGATTGTGCCGTTTTTCGAGCAAGTCGCGTTCGCGCCCGAATCGCTCACCTACGTGCTGACCAGTCATGCCGATGTCGATCATTTTGGCGGCAACGCGGCGCTTCGAAAGGCGGCTCCGCAAGCCATCTTCTGCGCGTCCACTATCGATGCCCCGATCATTACCGACCGTGATCGTGCCATGATCGAGCGCTATGGCTGGTACGTCGAGCACGGCGAAAGCGCCGATTACGACCAAGAAACCAAACGGATGCTGGCCGCAGGCATGGGACCGGATACCGCAACCGATCTCGAACTGACTGGCGGCGAATGGTTTCGACTCGGACCCAATCTGCGCGTGCAAATCATCAGGCTGCCGGGACACTCCGCTGGGCATCTTGGCGTCTGGGAGCCAGAAACCCGCTCGGCGATTGTGATCGATGCGGTTCTCGGGCAAGGTCTCTACAATTTCGATCACCAGATCATTCATCCGCCGCCATATCTGGACGCCGCGGCCTACGAAGGCACGATCGACACCGTGCGCGAGCTCCAACCGGAACGGCTCCTTACCGCGCACTACGACATCATCGAGGGCGCCGAGGTCTACGACTTTCTGGATGCCAGCGCGGTGTTTGTGGCGCGTGCCCGGAGCGGCGTTCGCGCTGCCGTGAAAGCCAATGGCACGGTCACCCTGGCCGGGTTGCTCGCCGAGCTAAGCCCCAACCTGGGACCATTCACCTCTTTCCCGAACGAGCTCGCCGGTCCGATCCGCTCGCATCTCGGCGAGCTGGTGGAGGAAGGCGTCGTCGCGCCCGTGCCGGGGGCCAACCCGCCAACCTGGAAATGGATTGGATAATACGAAACGAGGCGTCGACGTCAGACGCCGGGAGGGCACCATGCGGCTGATCGCAGCAGCCTATCGCTCGGCTGAGACTGGATGCTCGGTCAAGCAAACGGAGATCGACTAATGGCCCAAACACCAGCCGAGGCGTTTTCCCTCCAGGGACGCGTCGCAATCGTCACGGGCGCTGGAGGAGGACTTGGGCACGGTATTTGCGATTCACTCGCGGCTGCTGGAGCCACGGTCATCGTCACCGGACGCACTGAATCGAGCCTGAACGACACCGTCGCGTTGGTGGCCGCCAATGGCGGCAACGCCGTCGCTCGGGTCTGCGATGCTTCTGACCAGACCGAGATCGAAGCGCTCATGAAATCGGTTGCCAGCGAGTTCGGCCGCATCGACATCCTGATCAATAACGCGGCCATCTACCCGCGCCGCGAATGGACCGAGATCACCGCCGAATCGTGGGACGAGGTCATGGCCACCAACCTGAAGGGGTACTTCCTCTGTGCCCGCGCCGCGTTCCCGTATCTGAAAGCGCACGGAAACGGTCGCATTATCAATATCGCGTCGATCACCTTCTTTGGCGGCTGGTCAATGCTGCTCGATTACGTCACATCCAAGGGTGGCATCGTTGGCTTCTCCCGTGCGCTGGCGCGCGAGATCGGCCCGGACGGCGTGACCGTCAATTCGATCTCGCCCGGCGCCTTTCCCACCGATGCCGAGAAGATCCATCCCAATCAGGATGAATACAATCAGATGGTGCTCGACAATCAAAGCGTGAAACGACGCGGTACGCCGAACGATATCGGCAATCTGGTCGTTTTCCTGTCGAGCGACGGTGCGTCGTTCATCACCGGGCAGCTGATCCAGATCGATGGCGGCTGGGTCATGCATTAATGATCGAGGAGCAAGGCGTGTGAACCTTTTTGGGTCGGAATTCTCACGGTCCGAGCTGCTCAAGCGGGTCGGGCGCCTCGATCAGGCGGCCGGCGTTCGCCTGGTGACCCTGGGCGATGGTCTCGAACGCGGCGTGCGGATGCTCGAATTTCGCACCGGGTCGGGTTTCGTGTTCGAAGTCCTGGTCGATCGCGCCTTCGATATCGGGCGGTGCGAATACCGTGGCATGCCGATCGGTTGGGAATCTGCTGTCGGATACGGCGGTCCATGGTATGCGGAACAGCTCGGTCTCGGCTTCCTGCGCAACTGGGGCGGCGGTTTGCTGACCACGTGCGGCATCGACCACGCGCTTTTCATGGCGAACGATACCGCCGAGCAGTACCACTATCCGCCCAAAGCGACCGAAGAGTTCGGGCTGCATGGCCGTATCTCGAACAAACCGGCGCGGCTGGTGGGCTACGGTGTCCGCTGGGAGGGGGACGATGCTGTGCTCTGGGCGGAAGGCGAAGTCTCGCAGGCCTCGGTCTTCGGGGAGAACCTGGTGCTCACGCGCCGCATCGAAGCGAACCTGGGTGACGCGCATTTCACCTTGCGAGATGAGGTCACAAACCGGGGTTGGGATCCAACTCCGCACATGATGCTGTATCACATCAATATCGGGTTCCCGGTTGTGGACGACGGCGCGGAGCTCCTGGTTCCGACCTATAGTGCGACTCCGCGCGGGGATTTTCCGCTCGAGGGATATCGCACCCTCGATGGGCCGCAACCCGCGCATGTGGAGCGGGTCGTCGAGCACGAGGTCATTGCAGAATCAAGTGGAACGGTACCGGTCGGCATCGTCAATCGCGCCCGCGGTATCGGTGTGTACGAGATCTTCGACGCTCGGCAGCTCCCGTTCCACTTCGTCTGGCGCATGCTCGGCGAAGGCACCTACGTGGTGGGCATCGAACCGTGTTCCAATCGCCCTGCTGGACGTCTCGATGCTCGCGAGCGGGGAGAGTTGATCGTGCTCGAACCAGGAGAATCCCGCTCGTACGATCTGGAGCTTGGCGCGCTCACCACCGAAGGCGAAATTGACGCATTTACAAATCGTGTTTCAACACTTGGAGGGATCTGAATGGACTTGGGTTTGGTGGGCAAGCGTTTCCTGATCGGCGGCGGAAGCCGTGGATTGGGCAACGCGATCGCGCAGGTGCTTTCCGATGAGGGCGCCAAGGTGCTGCTGATGTCGCGCGACGAGAGTTCGTTGCAAAAGGCAGCCGCAAAAATCGGTGCTAATGCCTCGTATGTGGCGGTTGATATTGCCAGCAAGGGCGCGGTCGAAACACTTTCGACCGCAGTCGATGACAAGCTCGGTGGCCTCGACGGCATGCTGATCAATGCGGGGGGACCGCCACCAGGCGAGGTGCTTGCTGTGACCGACGAGCAATGGGCCCAAGCGTTCGAACTGTTGGTCGGCGGCCCGATTCGCATTCTGCGCGCGCTGACGCCAAAGATCGAAGGCGACGGTGCGGTGCTTTTCATCACCTCGTCCTCGGTCCGGCAACCGATCCCGAATCTCGATACCTCCAATATTCTTCGGCCCGGTGTTGCGGCCATGGCCAAAGTGCTGGCACGCGAGCTTGGCCCGAGAATCCGGGTCAATAGCCTGGCCCCCGGGCGCTTCGACACCGACCGCGTGCGCACCCTGGACAAAGGCCGAGCCGAGGCGCAAGGGATCACGATCGAGGAGCAAGTCGCGTTGATGAGCAAAACTATTCCTCTTGGCCGCTATGGCGAACCGGAGGAAATGGGCCGCATCGGTGCATTCCTGCTTTCCCCAGCGGCGTCCTATCTCAGCGGTATCTCGGTTCAGGCCGATGGGGGAATGGTGACCTCGATCCCCTAATCGTCAGCGAACTGTCCATCCTCCGTCAACCGGCAGGACCGTTCCGGTGACAAATCGGGCATCGTCCGACATGAGATAAAGCGCGGCGGCGGCTACATCCTCCGCCGCGCCGAAGTCTCCGGTGAGCGGTTGCAACCGCGGTAACTTTGCCAGGATGTCTGGGTTCTCCTGTGCACGCACGCTCATATTGGTCCGAATCAAACCTGGCGCGACAACGTTCGCGCGAATTCCCATTGGTGCGTAATAGGACGCCACAGCCCGCGTAAACGCGATGATGCCACCCTTGCTGGCCGCGTAGGCGTGGGTGGCGAAATCCTCATCCCCACCCACCATTCCCAATACCGATGCCAGATTGACGATCGAACCTTGCCCCCCTGGCAGCATGGCCGTCAATGCGTGTTTTGTGCAAAGGAATATGCTGGTGAGGTTCGCCTCGATGACGGTATTCCAACCGTCGAGCGTACAGGTAGCAGCAGGCCCGTCTCCGAACCGGCGCCCGCTGATCCCGGCGGCGTTGAAAATGCCATCCAATCGGCCCCAACTCTCGATAGCGGTGCCGATCAACCGAACGACCTGTTCTTCCTGTGACACGTCGGTGGATATGTATGCGACCCGGTCTCGTCCCACGATCGATTCGATCTCGGAAGCTACGGTTTCGAGCGGTTCCGGCCGACGGGCTGCCAACAGCACCGACGCTCCTTCGTTGGCAAACCGGATCGCGGCGGCGCGCCCAATCCCGGAGCTGGCGCCAGTGACGATGATGACTTTGCTTTGTAGGGTTTGCGGCATTCCAGCCCTTTCAACGCGGATATCGGAACGTTTGACCGACAATAGTGACAGACCGTAGGCATGCCGATGTCGCCGATTCCGACGCGGCGAGTTCGATGCAAGAAAGGACGACGATGAAGCGCACTCTCGACGATTTACCCCTGCTGCCAACCAGCGCGGTTGGAAGTCATGCACCAACTGGGTGGCTGCTGACCGCAATCGATGCCATCGCACGCGGCGAGCTCGGGCAAGACGACATCGACGAGTTGATGCGGGACGCCACCGATATCGCTGTCCTGGACATGGAGCGAGCGGGCCTGGACGTACTCGTTGACGGCGAAATGCGCCGCAATGACTTCAATCTTGGCTTCTATGTTCGCATCTCCGGAATCGAGCCAATGCCGGTTCCGCGCAAGCTCGGCCCGGAAGGGCACGACCAGCGTGGCAAATGGCGTGTTCACGAGGAACTGTCCGCACCGAACGGTCTCGGCTGCGTCGAAGACTTCGCCTACGTTCAGTCGATCTCCGACCGTCCTGTCAAAGCAAGCGTGCCTGGCCCCTTTACCCTTTCCGGCCGCATTCAGACTGGCGGTATCTACAAGGACCGCATCGAGGCCGCCTGGGCGCTGGTTCCCATCATCAATGCCGAATGCCGTGCCTTGCGTGACGTGGGCGCCACCTTCATTCAGGTCGACGAACCGTCGGCGGCGGTCTATCCCGATCGGATGGCGGAATACGTCGAACTCTTCAATGCAGCGGTTGCAGGAATCGATGCGAAGATCGGCTCCCACATCTGCTTTGGCAATTTTCGGGGACGTCCGGTAGCGCAGCGAACCTATCGGCCGATTTTTCCCGCCCTCTTCGATATGCGCTGCGATCAGTATCTGCTCGAATTCGCCAACCGCGAGATGGCCGAACTGGAACTCTGGAAAGAGTTTCCCAACGACCGCGAACTGGGGTGTGGCGTGATCGACGTCAAAAACTATTGGTGCGAACCCCCGGAATTGGTGGCAGATCGTATTCGCACGGCACTGAAGTTCGTCGAACCAGACAAGCTCTGGATCGTGCCCGATTGCGGTTTCAGTCAAACCGCCCGTTGGGCGACCAAACGCAAACTGGCGGCCATGGTGCAGGGTGCGGAAATCGTGCGCCGGGAGCTGGCAGGATGACAGAACAGGATTTCGACTGGGGACTCGATCCCAGTGAATCCTTCGAGCCCGAAGAGCTCGAGGACGACCTGACGATCGATCAACCTCATGTCATGACCGCGCTCGGACCGATCGCACCGGGGGCGCTCGGGCTGACGTTGCACCATGAACATGTCATCGCCAAGCCGATGGACGTCGGCGCCGACGACCCGGATCTTCTGCTCGATTCCCCCGACGCCGCTATTGCCGAGCTGGAGGACGCCTTCTTCCTCGGGTTGCGCGGAATCGTGGATATGACCCCTGCCGACTACGGTCGCGATCCAGGCGCCATTTTGTGGGTAGCGCA
>JBBQPB010000064.1:0-8763 GCA_038331435.1 Thermomicrobiales bacterium
ACCAGCTCCAAGTGCAGATGGCCAGGCGTCAGGCGATGGTACGGGGATTTCTGAAGCGAACAGCGAAGTGGTGGCCCAGGTCATCGCCAATCCGATTGGATTCGCTGGCGATGCCTCGGGTGGACCCGAGGCGAACGGTCCAGACTATGGCTATGTCGAGGAAACGCCCGTCTCGGACAATGAGACTGGCACGGCCAGCAGCTCGGGCCGCACGCCTGCCTCGTCTTCGGCCCGCTCGCTCAGCGAGTCAACCGACACCAAGCTGGGGCCAGCGGCCGGCGCTGACGGGATGTACGCGATCACCCTCGGCACGGGTGGAGGTACCCTGCAATCCCCATATGGTGCAACGGTGCTGGTGCCGCCCAAATGTCTGAACGACCAGACCACGGTCATGATCAAACCGGTGGATGACAAGGTGATTCCGAAAACCGCGGGTATCTCGACCGTCCCCGGCACCGCCTTCGATGTCGCATTCGGCGCCGCCGATGGACGCGCAGTCGACGATTTGAAGTCCCCAGCGCTGCTGACGATAGCCCTCCAGTCCGCTTCGATGTCGGAAAACGCCCGCATCTACATGGTCGAGGGCAACACCCTCAAGCTGATGCCGCTTACCGATTCCGATGCCGGCAGTATCTCGACCGAGATTGATGGGCTGGCGCGTTACGTCGTCGGCGTTCCTCAGAGCAGTGCTGCCGCCGCGACCACATCAATCAATCCATTCCTGATCGGCGGACTGGGTCTGATTGCGCTTGCTTCCGCCGGTCTACTGATCTCGCGCGGACTCTCGCGTCGCAAGCCGCGCATGATTCCCGCTCGTCGCTCATCGAACAGTCGCGTCCGCTATCGCTAGGATCGGTCGCTAGCTGGGGCGTATGCGACCCAACATCGTGGCGCACAGTGCTATGTTCTCCGAAACGCCGACGGCGCGCTTTCCACCAATTCCCACGGGTGAAATTCTGCGCATCACGGAGAAGGAGAAACGGGTGGGGCGCGTTTGTAATACCAAACAGACTTTTCCGTGCGCAGCACCGTCGCTTTATGACAGTGCGGGGCACCGAGCGCGAATCCTGTGAATCATTGGGAACTGTGCTGGTGACTAGGAGCTCGCGCTGAGCTCAGTGGACTGCGCCGTCTCCAGTAACCCAGGAACCAGCTCGAGCTGCACCGGGGTCATTACGGCGTCTGTGGCGCCGGTCATCGGCAGCAAGACACGGAACTCCGCTCCCCCTCCCGCCGCCTCGACTACCTCGATCGTCCCGTCGTGTGCCCGCACCAACTCGCGGCAGATGTACAGTCCGAGACCCAAACCAGGGGCCTGGCTACTGGTCGCATCCGTCGTGCGGAAAAAGGCGCCGAAGATGTTCTGGCGGTCGGCTTCGCTAATGCCGGGTCCTTCGTCGGCAACGGAAACCGCGGCCCGTCCCTCGATGATGTCGACCGTTACCGTGACCTTGCCGGTGGGTGGGCTGTACTTGAGGGCATTACCGACCAAATTTTCGATGACCTGCTGCACACGATCGGGATCCCATTCGCCGGTGATCGAATCCCGCCGGGCGATGAGCTCGATGCGCGTCACGTTCTCACCTTCAGATCGCACTTGCACCACATCGCGGGTCAACTCGACCAAGTCCGAAGTCATCGGCCGAATCTCAAGCGAGCCGGCTCGAAGACTGGAAACATCGAGCAAATCGTCAACCAGCCGCGCCAGCCGCACGACATGTCCGTCGATCGAATTCAAGCGTTTGACCTGCAGTTCGTGATTCCCTTCGCGAGCCAGCTCACGTGCGACGAGCTGGACGTAGCCGCGAATCGGTGTCAGTGGCGAGCGCAGCTCGTGCGAGACCACCGAGACGAACTCATCCTTGATACGCGCAGCTTCTTTCAGAGTGGTGATATCCCGAAACGCACCCACCACGGCGGTCACGCGGCCGTTTTGGTCGATGATCGGCGCGGCGCTCGCCAGTAGGGGGCGTAAATGACCATTGCCGCGGTCGATCGCCAGTTCGATGCCTTCGACCGGCTCGCCAGCCTCCATAGCACGTTGAATCGGAAGCAGATCCTCGCCGATCGGCTCCCCGTCGGGGGCGAGCAGATGGCGAGAGAAATCCTGGTCGATTCCGGCGCTAAACAGTTCCTCCGCCACGGCATTTGCCGCGACGACCGAGCGATCCGGCGCTATCACGATGACTGCTTCGGGGATGGCGGCGATGACCCGCTCGAGTCGGCGTTGCTCGTCGCGAGCCTGCTGGAGCTCGAATTCACGCTCACCGGTTGCGCTCATCGTTTCCAGGATGCCAGCGATCTGCGATGCGTACGCCTCCAGCTTCTTGACTTCAGCGTTCGAATATCGGTGGGGTACCAACAGGCCGATCAGTAACACGCCCAGCACACGATCGTCGGGCGAGATGATCGGCGCTCCCAGCAGCGACCGAATCGGGGTCGACCGCAGCTCGCTCGTCGCGGATCCGCGCAGATCATAGAGTTGCAGCGGTCGCCGCTCGGCGCCGATGCGACGCACGATCCCAGCGCCTTCGCCCTCCAGCCGAAGCGTGTCCTGGGCATCGGCACCGAAGCCATACGCGGCATCGGGCAGAAAGTCGTCGGCCCCGGGCACGCTCAACATAAGTGCGCCGGCATGCGCGCGGTTCAGCCCGACCACGTTGTGGACAATGGCGTCGTAAATCTGCTTTCGTTCGGGATAGGAGAGACGTTGCTGAGTGCCAGCAATCGTTTCGATTGCGGAGAGCGCGGTCGCCGCGGACCGCGCGGCAATGGCCGACTGCCGATCTTCGGTACCCTCCGCTTTCACGCGTTGCACCAGCCAGATAATGAGGATGGCCGAGAGGCTGAACACCAACAGCGAAACACGGTCTTCCCGTCCGGCTGGTTTGGCGAATCCAGAGCGTGCCGGTACGAAGAGAAGGTCGAGCAGCAGAAACGACACCCCCAGCGCCGTGAGCCCGCCCACCCAATCGGCCAGGTACGCCGCCAGCGCGACCAGGGCGAGCGCGACGATGCTGGCCATCGCGACACTCCAGCTTCCGGCAATCAAGGCCAGCAGCGAGATCGGCAATCCGGCCAGCAAGAGTCCGATGACAATTCGCCAGGGCAGATCTGCGAGCGCAGAATCGAGGCGCCGGGAGCGTCGCGACACTGCGCTAATGCGCCCCGGAATCCGGGGAAGGCGCTCCCGCACCCGGGCGATAAGGAGTCCGACCGAGCGCGGTTCACGTGTGGTATTCGAGGATGGTGGTGTTTGATTCCGACCCGGCATGGTTGCGCCGGTCACTCACGGTTTCTACTCCGTTGTCCGCACGGTTGCGGGTCGGGATTGACCGTTCGGGACCGCGAACTACAGTATACGTACGCGGAATCGTCTGCGAACAGGCCGTTACATCGAGGCTGTTTCCATCAGTTCGCCCTTGACCAGGTTCGCCAGGATCTCGATTCCAGGCTCGATCTGGTCGTCACTTGCGAACGAGTAGGAGAGCCGCATCTGGTTCTCGCCGCCACCCTCGGCATAGCAGTTGCTCCCGGGCATGTATTCGATGCCCATTTCCCGAGCGTGCGGAAGCATCTCCAGCGTGTCAATGCCTTCGGGCAGGGTGACCCAGACGAAAAACCCGCCTTCTGGATTGGTCCAGGTCGTTCCCTCCGGCATGTGCTTTTCGAGTGCATCGAGCATGAGCAGCTTGCGTTGGTGATAAATCTCGCGCAGCGTGATCAGATGGTTTGGCAGATTCGCCGGGATCCACTCGGCCGCGACATAGGAACCGAAGATGTTCGTGCCGCCGTCGACCTTGAGCACGCCAAGATGTTCCATGACTTCTTTGGGAGCCACAAGCCAGCCAAGACGCATACCGGCTCCCATGGTTTTGGAGAAGGTTGCGGTGTAGATGGTCAAGCCGTACGGATCCAGCGCGTAGATCGACGGGATCTTCTCGCCCGTAAACCGCAAATCGAAATAGGCGTCGTCTTCGAAAATGATCGTTCCGAACTCATGGGCGAGCTCGATCAGCTGCTTGCGTTTCTCCAGAGACATCGAGATTCCGGTAGGATTCTGGAAGTTCGGGATGACATAAATCATCTTGGGCGTCACGCCCTCGGACCGCAGAGATTCGAGCGTGGAACGCAAGGCGTCCATATCCATGCCATCATCCTGCATGGGAATGGCCAGTTGTTTCGCGCCGACGTTCTTCAGCGCCCAGATGAAACCCATCCAGGTCGGGGCTTCCATGAGCACAGTGTCGTCCCAATCGACGAAGAGATCGACGACCAACCCGACCGCCTGTGAACCCCCTGCGGTGATCATGACGTTTTCGGGTTTGGTTTTGATACCTTGATCGCGCTCCAGTTTCTCGATCAGTACGTCGATCAGAGATTTCACACCCATGGTCGAGCCGTATTGGAGCGCCCACTTGCCATTTTCTGAAAGCGCTTTGACCGCGGCATCCGCCACGGTCGCTGCCGGCAGCGATTCCGGGTCCGGGAACCCGTAGATGAATGAGATCATTTCGATCGACTTCGACGGGTCGCCAACTCGCGGCGGCGAAACATTGCGTCCGCGCCTGGAATAGAGACCGTCGAGTGCCTGTTTGTCCGTCGTGACCATACCTGGTGTCGCCCCCTCCAATACTGTTCCTAACCATGGAATTGTACGGTCCGCGCAACCGAAGGCGTCGCTGGGGATCGCCATTCGGCCAGCGTGCACAAGAAGAACGAATTCGGACCGAAATCGTCAGTTTTGAATGATAGAATCCTCTTCGTTTGAAGAAGCGATGCCAACCAGCACCATAACAGAGGCGGTTCCAAGCAGGATGACCACATCGACTAACGGCGCCGAGCGCGATATTTACGACATCACGATCATCGGCGCCGGGCCGACCGGCTTGTTCGCGGCCTTTTATGCCGGTATGCGGAAGGCGCGAACGCAGATCATCGACTCGCTCGAAGAACCGGGCGGCGCGCTGACTGCCATCTACCCGGAAAAGTACATCTACGATGTGGCTGGATTCCCAAAGGTTCTGGCCAAAGATTTTGTCGAGCAGATGTACCAGCAAGCAATGCGCGACGAACCGGATGTCCGCCTGAGTGAGCAGGTGCTCAAGCTGGAAAGGCTCGACGACGGAATTCTCGAAATAACCACCAGTAAAGCGGTGCGCCATAGCAAGGCGGTCATCATCGCGGGCGGAGTCGGCGCGTTCGAGCCGAAGCGCCTGGAGGTTCCGGGGGTCGAGGAGTTAACCGGCAAAGGCATTCACTATTTTGCCAAGCGCGTCGAAGACTTTCGAGATAAGAACGTCGTGATCGTTGGTGGCGGAGATTCTGCGGTCGACTGGGCACTCACCCTTGAGCCGATCGCCAGGAAGGTGACCGTCATTCATCGCTCGCAGTTCCGTGCACATGAAGCAAGCGTTCAAGAGCTCAAAGAGTCGTCGATCGATCTTCACTACCCCAAATGTGAGGTGACCGAAGTCAAGGCTGCGAGTAATGGCCGGCTGGGTGAGGTGACGTTCAAGAATGGCGAGGGCGAGATCGCAACGATCGACGCCGACGAGCTGATCGTCGCGGTGGGCTTCCTGGCCGATCTCGGACCGCTCAAGTCCTGGGGATTCGAACTGCAGAAGAATCAGATCGTGGTCGATATTGTCTCGATGCAGACCAGTATTCCCGGTGTGTTCGCGGCCGGTGACGTTTGCTGGTATCCGGCTAAGTTCCGCTTGATCGCTACCGGAGCCGCTGAAGCGGTGACGGCGGTCAATCATGCGGTCGTACACAACGAACCGGGCACACGGCTCGATCCGGGACATTCGACAAACATCATGGCTGCGCGCGATACCGCAAGCTAGGCTGGCATTCCCCAATTGACTGCGTCAAAGACGACGTCTTCCTCTTCAACTTCGCGGTCGGATCTTCGCGCGATCCTGATCGTTATTGCAATTGCCCTGATCGGCCTCGGCATCATGGCCGGTGCTGGCGGCGCTACCTGGCCAGACGTTCTCGACGTGTTCGACGTCTCCGATGGCATGTTTGGCCTACTCAACGGCCTGGGTCTCATTCTGGCCTTGCCGTTGCTGATATTTGGCGGTCGCATTACCGCCCGAACCGGTAAGATTCCCCTGCTCGTAGCCGCGGCGGTCGGATTCGTCATAGTTGGTCTTGGATTCGTGTTCGCGCCGCGGGCGTTCCTGGTCTTTGCTGTGCTGATGCTGATCCGTGGGCTTGCATTCGCCACGCTTGATCTGAGCGCGAACGCATTGGCGATGGATGCCGAACGCGTTGCCAAGAAGCACCTGATGAGTCCGTTACATGCGGGATACAGTGCCGGCGCGGTGGCCGGCGCGGGCATGACGGCGATCCTCTTCTCAGCCGATTTCGGATTCAAGAGCGTCTATCTCATCGTGGTCGTGATCTCCATCGGAATCGCGATGGCTCCGGCACTGGTCGGTTTCAAAGATCGTTTGGGACAGCAGGCGAGTAAGGAAAGTGAGGCCGTTTCCCTGTCCGGATTCCGCGATCCCACGATCCGGCTGGCGGCCGTCATGGCCGGCTTGTCCTTTGGGGGCGAATTGTTGATTGCCGAGTGGATCGCCATTTACCTTCGCGACGAGCGCGGTTTCTCCGGCAGTACTGGCGCACTAGCAGTGACGTCATACGGCGTCGCGCTCATGTTCGGGCGGCTCGTCAATGGCCCCTTTGTGAATCGCGTAGGCTTGAAATCCAGTTTTCAGTTTCAGGGTGTCCTGACCATCATCGGTGGAGTGTTGATCATTACCAACGGACCGGCGAGCATTGCCCTTATCGGTGCATTCGTTGCCGGATTTGGACTTGCCGGTGTCGGACCGAGCGGGTTGAGCCTCGCCGGAAAGGCCTGGCCCAAAGCACCCGGCGCTGCCGCGGGGCTGACGTTGCTCGGCGGCTACCTGGGGCTTGCCGCCGCCCCTCTGCTTGGCGGTTTGTTCGCGACTGTGGCATCCACCAGGGTGACGCTCGCCTGTGTGGCTGCGGCCGGAGTCGGCATCTTGATCGCATCGTTCGCGGTGCGGAACGATGAGGATTCCTCGAAACCCGTGACCGACGCTTCTTAGGGACGCGCAAAAAATGAATGCGCGACTCCTTACAGGACCGAATGCCCAGTAAGTCCCATTCGCTCGCGCACGACTTGCATTTTTGGAACGGCGTGTGCGCGAGCCCGATCGGCGCCCTCCGCCAAAATTCCGATGGCAATGTCGGGATTGGCCTCATACTCCAGCAATTTTTCCCTGAGTGGGCGAACGGCATCAACCACGATCGTTGCTAAATCGTTCTTGAACGCGCCATACCCCTTGCCGATATAGCGGTCTTCGATCTCAGCGATCGACTCGTTACTGAGCAGTGAGTAAATACCGAGCAGGTTTGTCAAAGCGGGTTTGTCCGGTGCGGCTTTGACATCCGAACCAGAGTCGGTCACCGCCCGTTTGATCTTCTTGGTGATCTCCGCATCAGTATCTGTCAGCGCGATATAGCTCCCGGCCGAACCAGCGCTTTTGCTCATCTTCTTGGTCGGATCTTCCAACGACATGATGCGAGCGCCATTCGTCTTGATGTCCGGCGCCGGTACGACGAACGTGTCGCTATAGCGGCGGTTGAAACGTTGAGCGACATCGCGTGCCAACTCGATATGCTGGCGCTGGTCCTCGCCCACCGGTACGAGATCCGCGTCATAGAGGATGATGTCGGCCACCTGCAGCACTGGATAATCGAACAGCGCCGCCGACACCGACTCTTCCGCACCTCCCGATTTGTCCTTGAACTGGGTCATGCGCCGTAGCTCGCCGACGGTGGCCACCGAGTTCAGCAACCAGCAAAGCTCGGAATGCTCCCGAACATCACCTTGCACGAACAGGATCGACTCCTTGGGGTCGACTCCCGCAGCCAGCAGGGTGTTTGCCATGGTGATGGTGTTGTCGCGTAGTGAGCCTGGATCGTTCGGCTGCGTAAGCGCGTGCAGATTCACGATACAGAAGATGTTGTCATAGGTGTCTTGCTGGGTAACCCAGTTCCGGATCGCGCCGAGATAATTCCCGATGTGACTCACACCAGACGGTTGAATACCGGAAAAGACTCGCTTACGTCGTTCTGCCATGCCCTGAAGCGTCACTCTCGTTGTTGTGGCGATCCCCATCTGCCGCCAACCGCGGCTCCCGGATTATACCGGCGGTCTTGGACTGGCCCGATGCTATGATCCGCCCATCGATCTGAACATGACGCGAGAACGCGACGAAAAGCGAGGGTAGGCGTGGCGAAACGATATGACGCTGTCATCGTCGGCGGCGGACACAATGGTTTGGTGGCGGCTTGTTATCTGGCGGAAGCCGGATTCAGCACCCTGGTGCTGGAGCGCTATGCCATGATCGGTGGCGCTGCTGTTTCTGAAGAGCACGTTCCCGGCTTCACCTTTTCTACCGGCTCATACGTCCTCTCGCTCATGCCGCGCAAGATCGTCGAAGAGTTGCGACTGCATGAAAGCGGCGTCGAGTTCATCGAGCGCAACCCCCGGTTCTTCGCGCCGTTCCCGGATGGTTCGACCCTCTCGTACTGGAACGATCACGATCGGTGGCTGGACGACATCCGCAAGATCTCGCCCAAGGATGCCGATGCGTACGATCACTATGACGCCATGCTCGAAAAAGCCTGCGAAGTCATGGATCGATACATCCTTCGTCGCCCACCTTCGTGGTCCGAAGTTGCTGCGCAATTCACCACGCCCGAAGAAGCAACCAT
>JBBQPB010000065.1:0-8696 GCA_038331435.1 Thermomicrobiales bacterium
CTCTTCGACGACTTCGGCAGAACCGCTTATTGTGTCGAAGTCATGCACGCCGTTCCCATTGCCGTTCGCTACGAATTGTGCGATCAGCGCAGCATCTTCGATCACCGCTTCGTCCAACGTCACCTTGAGCTCCTCTGCGGCGCCAGATGGAGCGTCCGATGCAGACACCGTGCCGTTGGCCGGTTTTTGTCTGCGGGCACGTGTGCGTTTGCGATCGAAGAGGCGGATCGGCTCACCGTCGTCATCGGACATCGAATCCTGCTGACTTTCGGTTTCGGTCACGACCGAGGCAAGCTCGACCTGGTAACCAGCGTCCAGCTGAGGCTCTGGCGGGAGGATCTCACGAATAGTCGGGGCGGTCACCTGCCGGAACGAGTGCGATCCACGCTCCAGGTAACGCTCTGACGGCGGTTCGACACGCTCGCGGATGGAGATCGCCTGCTCACTCTGATCAGAGCCGCAGTAGGGGCAAACCGGCCAACCAATTTTGATCAGTTGATTGCATGAGGTGCACGGTTGCTTGAGACTCGCCTGACAGTGCGGGCAAAGAATGTAGTCGTCCGATACCTGGCGTTGGCAGGATGCACACAGTGCGGTTTCCTCGATGTCCTGGAGCAGGTACTCCTCTTCCAACGAACGCTGGAATGCTTCGTCCAGCGTTGTTCGCGGGCGCATCAACATATACAGCAGCGCCCCGGGCACGAAAAAGAGCAACGACAGTAGCGTCGCGAAGATTTGGGTGACCACGCTTTGGCTGCGCGAGCCGATATCGCGATAGGTCCAAACCACCAGTGCGAACCACAGGACGATCAGGTATCCCCCGACAAGGGCCAGGAAAACCTGTACCGACCTGGCTAGGATCTCTTCCAAACTGGAACTCCGAAGGGGTATGCCCCGTTGTCGATCTGGCCGGTCATCGGATACGTTCGTACCGGCTCAGATTGAGGATATACACGGTTGCGCCGCCATCGAGTGACGGTACGGGGCTACTCACATGATACTCGCCGGAATCGACGAGTGGTAGCATCGGGTTTGTCATTTTGACAACCGCAAGTCCCTGGTCCTCGATGAAGCGCAAAAGGTCGGGCAGGTAGCTTTCCTGGACTGGCACGAACGCCGACGTCCGGCGTTGCTCACCGCGAAACGATTCCTCGCTCACGACATCGACCGCGAACCCGCGTTGCAACAATCCTTGCACCACGGCATCGGCACGCGATCCCTTGATTTGTACGACGGCAAGCTTCATGAACCAATCCAGTGACGCTGCAACGCACCGGTCTCTCTCTAGATATCGCTCAAAGAGGCAAATCGGTTCCGTACCGCAGCCAGGATGAGTGACGTGATCTCGTCTGCGGGGAGCGATCCGTCCACCACAAACCAGTGCTCAGGATGGACCGTAGCAAGCTGGCGGAACGTCTCCGCAACTCGGGAATGGTACAGGAGACCCGCTTCATCGATCCGATTGACATGCGCGGCATCGGCCAACCGGCGTGCCAAACCGGTTTCCGGCGGCACATCGATGAGGATCCGCAGGTCCGGATAGACGTCCTGCACCGCGAAGGCCTGAATCGATTCGAGATCCACCAACGAGAGGCGATTGCCACCTCCCTGATAGGCCAACGTCGAATCGATAAAGCGGTCGGTGATGACCACTTCGCCCCGATCGATGGCCGGAGCAATGAGCTGGGCGACATGCTGGGCTCGCGCGGCGCTATGCAGCAGCGCCTCGGTGCGCGGTTCGAAATCACCCAGGTTTCGGTCGAAGAGAAGCGCCCGGACGGCCTCGCCAATTGGCGTGCCACCGGGCTCTCTGGTCAAAACGACGGTCCGGCCAACGTCGCTGATGCAATCCGCGAGCATTCGCGACTGCGTCGTCTTGCCGGAACCGTCGATACCTTCAAATGCAATGAACTCTCCCCGCCGCACCTAGAAGGCGCTTTCGCGGTAAAGCTCGACACGCCGGTTGGGTTCTTTCCCCTTGCTGCGCGAACCGATGTTGTAACGATCGGCGAGCTGGTGCTGTAAACGGCGCACATACTTCGTCTGTGGCGCGAGCACCATGCTGTGCATCCCGCTGATCACGGCTCCGATAGCATCTTCCGTTTCTTCGAGCGCTGCGGCTACGCCACCCCCGGAGGGCCGGCGCGTCGCCGCGGTGGAAGGTCGCGGAGCCGCAGGAGCGGTCACGGACGCGGGCGCCAGCGGAACGACCAACTCTTCTTGCTCGATCGCAGCCGGCAGCAGCGCGGTTAGGGCATGCTCCATTTGCGCCGACGTGTTCGAGCGAAGCACGTAGATCGGCGTTCCGCGATTCTCAGCGTCTCTTATCGGCTGGGGCTTCGTGCGGAAGTAGTTCTTGAGCGTCATGACCACATCGGCCTCACGCGATTCCCGCACGATGATGGCTGGAACCCGCAAGTGATCGATGGCATCGGACAATCGATTACGGCTCACTCCAAAGGGATAAATGCGCACCGGCTTGGTTGACGTGCCGCGCCCCTGGAAAGAGAACGCGCCCACCGAAGGAAGAACGGTGAGGTGTGAGTGGCGGGGCGCTTCCGACTCATCTGGCTGCTCGTAGTTTATTTCCGGGATCGCAGGAGCCGGTTTTGCCGCGCGTCCCAAGCCGCTCGATGCGTCCCCGCGTGACGATGTCGTCGTTGGGCGCAGAGGCGGTTGCGCTGGATTTCGTCGCAACTCTTCCGCCGATTCGATGTCGAGCGTGCCGTCCGCGGCACGGCGGCGCACTTCCGCCCGTACTGGAGCGCCACGCAAAATGGCATCGACCGTCTGGGCAACATCGCGGTGGACGGCAACCTCTTCTCGTCCGACGAGCTCGACCATGATGGAGAAGGTCGGAGGGGCCTTACGCTCCAGAATCGATTTTTGCGTGCCACGGCGACGCGCTTCCTCGTCCGACAAGGTGACCGACTGAATTCCCCCGATCAGATCGGAAAGTGTCGGGTTCATCATCAGGTTTTCGAGTGTATTGCCGTGAGCGGTGCCGATGAGCTGCACACCGCGCTCGGCGATCGTGCGTGCGGCCCCAGCCTCGAGCTCGGTGCCGATCTCGTCGATGACAATCACTTCCGGCATATGATTCTCGACCGCTTCGATCATGACGCCGTGTTGCGCTGTCGGTGTCGCCACCTGCATGCGCCGTGCCCGCCCGATGGCCGGGTGCGGAATATCTCCGTCGCCGGCGATCTCGTTGCTGGTATCGACCACAATCACGCGGCGATGCAGATCGTCCGCAAGCACGCGCGCAACTTCTCGCAACATGGTGGTCTTGCCGACGCCCGGGCGTCCGAGCAGCAGCAGGCTTTGTCCCGATTCGACCAGGTCACGAATGATGGCGATCGTGCCGTAAACCGCTCGTCCAATACGACAGGTCAGTCCTACGACTTCCCCACTCCGGTTGCGGATCGCCGAGATGCGATGCAGTGTGCGCTCGATGCCGGCGCGGTTGTCATCGCCAAACTGTCCGATGCGGGACGCCACATACTCGAGTTCGTCTCGGGTGACATCGTCATCACCAATGTCGTATTCAGCGTCCTGAAAGCGGGCTTCGGCACGACGGCCGAGATCCATGACGATCTCGATAAGGCTTCCCTGCGAACCATTGGCAGTGAGCTCGCGAACGCCGTCGCGCACTCTGGGAGGCAGCACCGAGAGAAGGTCGTCCAGGTTGTCGGTGACCTCATGCTCGGTGACGGTATATTCCTCGAAAACCACGTTTGGTTCTTGCTGTGTACTCAATCGATGCTCCTTTGCCGTGACCAGATAGGCCACAACATCCAGCCATGCGGTGCGATTCGGCTCATTCGGACCCACCCCCGGTGGGAGTCGCGGTCAAGATTGACGGAGCCTGGCTCGGCACGCGATCGCCGAGTTCTATGTGCTGAGGTGACGCCTCCGTCGTCACAGCACGGATTTGCACTGCCGTATAACGCACAAGCAGCTCCTGAGTCAGGCCCGGGGCAAACCCCAATCTGACCAAAGTCGGTTCGATTTCCTGTTGGTAGCCACGAATACTGATGTAGACGCGGTTGATTCGCTTTTCCAAGCGCAGTTTGCGCAGAACCGCGTCGAGCAACGCTGAGCCTTGCTTTACCGCATTCGGCGGAAATGTGACCTCGATACCGTGCGCTCCGGCCACACTCATAACTCGAACGTACGCACCCACACCCGAATAGTCTTCGGTCAGCCAACCACAAATATGCTGAGCGCCCGGCCGGCGGGAATTGGCAATATCCCAGGCGTGGGAGGTCAACGCTTCGGCATAGAGCACATCGCGTGGGACCGATGCGTTGTAGAGCTGATGAATCGCCCAGGTGTCCGCGGGTTCCTGCTCACGCATCGATACTTCAGCGCCAAGCGTTCGCGGCGAATCGGCCACATAAATGGTCTCGGTGGCATATGGCGCGAATCTAGCCCCTCGCAAAGCGATATGCGCCGTGGTGCCCGCGGTCGCCTGCGCATAGAGTCGCTTGTCGCTGTTCATGCCTGCCTGACGCACTCCGGCGGAGAGGACTTCCTCCCACACCGGACTGGGGTCGTACACCCCGGTCGACGCTCCCAGCGCTTGCAGAACCCACCGGCGATCTGGCAGTGATGGTTTGAAATCGGCAAAAGCAATAATTTCGTGGTTTGACTCAGCCACCATGACGACCGGTCGCTCCGACGATCTCGGCATCCGCGATGCCACCATCGAGCTGGGCGCGCTATATCCGATCAAGCTCAGCTGCGGCTGAAGGAGCGGATAGACGCGGGCGATTCGCCCAACAGCCGGCAGATCGGTCAACTTTGCCTGCCGGACGGACAGCGAAAAATGGCGATTCTCGGGGGCGGCTTCCAAGTTCCGGGGGGACAGAACGTCGGAATGTCTCTGCGGAGAAGAGACGAACTCGCCATCCCGGGCACGTCCAAGCGCCTGAAGATGGGTTGCGGATGAATGACGTGACGATGATTGCATTGGCTTGATTCTACGACCGGAAATACCTTCGAACAAATTTCGAATCGTGAAGGAATGTGCGCAAACGTGGGGAATCCGCGCAACTCGAGCTAAAGCGTGCGTCGTCCTGCCAACGCTCGGCCGAGCGTGACATCGTCCGCGTACTCCAGATCGCCTCCAGCGGGAAGGCCAGTTGCAGGGCGGGTAACCCGCACACCGAGCGGGACCAGCATGCTATGCAGGATCGAAGCGGTCGCCTCACCCGGCATATCGAGATTCGTCGCGAGAATGACTTCCTCGGGCTTTTCGGTCTTCACCCGTTCGATCAGCTCGGCAATGCGAAGCTTGCCCGGGCCGATGCCGTCGATGGGAGAAATCGCTCCGTGCAGGACGTGGTATTTACCCCGGAACTGTCCGGTGCGATCGAGTGCCAGCACATCGAGCGGCTCTTCCACAACGCAAATGATTGGATCGCGGGACGTATCTTTGCAGATCGCGCAAGGCTCAGTTTCGGTAATGTTGAAGCACCGTGAGCAAAAGAACACACGCTCCTTGACGGTCAAGATCGCTTCAGCAAGTGCGACTGCTTCTTCGCGGGGACCGCGCAAGATCGAGAACGCAAGCCGAGACGCTGTCTTCGGGCCAATGCCTGGCAAACGGCCAAGTTCTTCGATGAGATCGGAAACCGGTTTGACGGCAATTGCTGTGGACGATGAGGACAAAGCTGGCCCTTTCGGAACGATTCGACCCGATACGGATCGATGCAAAATCGACCCGAACAGGTGTACGAATTATACGTCCATGTCGAGGACAGGACGACCTTTGATACCGTCCGCGGGTCCGATGACCCCGTCTTCCTCCATCTGTTCGATCAGCCGCGCGGCCCGGTTGTAACCGATCCGCAACCGCCGCTGGAGCATCGAGGCAGACGCAACCCCTTGCTCACGCACGACCGCCAGCGCCTTTTCCATCAGGGGATCGTCCTCATACCCACCCTCACCGCCCACGACGCCGGACGAGCTCGGCAGATTGAGCCATTCCTCCGCGTATTGCGGGATCGGCGTGACGGCGTGCCAGTGCCCCACGATGTGGTGCACGTCGTTGTCCTCGATAAACGCGCCCTGGATACGCACGGGCTTGGCCGCGTCGGGCGGAAGATAGAGCATGTCACCCCGGCCCAGCAGACGTTCTGCGCCTGGCATGTCGAGAATGACCCGGCTATCGGTTTGCGATGACACTGCGAACGCAACTCGCGCCGGCACATTCGCTTTGATGATGCCAGTGATGACATCCACCGACGGTCGTTGCGTGGCCAGGATCATATGAATCCCCGCGGCACGCCCCATCTGCGTCAAGCGCTGGATCAACCCTTCGACATCCATTGGCGAGGTCAACATGAGATCGGCGAGCTCGTCGAGAATCACGACCAGATAGGGCACGCGCTCGGCGTTCGGCTCGTCAGCCACCTTCATGCGATAGCCGTCGAGGTTGCGAACCCCCGCTTTCGAAAAGACATCGTAGCGGCGCTGCATCTCGTTCACGACCAGCCGCAACGCACCGACGACCTTGTCCATATCAGTCACGACCGGGCATTGCAGGTGCGGGACGCCGTTATAACCGGTCAGCTCGACCATCTTCGGATCGAACATCAGCAGTTTGACCTCATCAGGCGATTTGGTCAGCAATAAGGTCGAGATGATCTCGTTGAGACAAACACTCTTGCCCGAGCCCGTTGCCCCGGCAATCAGCAGATGCGGCATTTTTGTGAGGTCGCCAATCACATAGCGCCCGTTCACATCGCGGCCCAGTGGTACGGGAAGCTTCGCTTTCCCCTTGGTGAACTGGGCCGATTCGATCGTTTCCCGCAACCCTACCGTCGTAACTTGATCATTGGGGATTTCGATTCCCACCCGGGCCATACCCGGCACCGGCGCTTCGATGCGAATGCTCGGAGCCGCCAGCGCCAGGGCCAGATCGTTCTGCAGCTCAGTGATCCGGCGTACCTTGACCCCGGATCCTGGTTCCAGCGTGTACTGCGTGACTGCCGGGCCGGGGTTGATCTCACGCACATGAGCATCGACTTTAAAGCTCGCCAGGGTTTCCTCGATCAGGGTTGCCTTAGCGCCAAGCTCAGCCGTATCGACTTCGTGCCCTTCGTAATATTTGAGCTTGGTCAGGTCGGGAAGCGGCAAATTTGCGTTGCTCGCTTGAACCGGCTTCGCTTTCCTGGCATCGGCTTTTTCCGAGGCTTTCGGCAGGTTGATCACCGGCGGCATCGGCGCTGGCAGTGCGGTCTGCTCCAGTGGTTTGCTGTCGATCGGCTTGCTTTCGACCGGTGCTTTGACAGGCCGCGCAACCGGCACGAACGCGGCAGTCTCGGTGAACCGAACCGATTCCGGCGTGGGAGTGGCTGCTGGCCGCATTCGATGCCAAATGTCGCTCAGATCCCCATAGAAGCGGCGTGGATCGGTGCGCGTTAGCAGGAAGACCCCAGCAATTCCAAAGAGGAGCAACACCAGCGCACAGACCAGTTCAGGCGCATAGTGGTTCAGCAAGAGCGCAAGGTTGTCGCCGATGACCCCGCCGCCGATTCGCTTGGTGTCACCCGCGAACGCCAGCAGCGCCAACAGCGATCCGCCCAACAAAGCGCCGCCGGCCACCTGCGCTCCGGTCGGCAGCGGATGACGCTGATCGAGCACCGCCTTGGTACCAGTCATGATCAGGAAGAGCGGAATCAGGAATGCGCCGTCACCCGCCAGTCCCCGTAGAGCATCATGGGTCCACTCTGTGAGGCGGCCGTCGCGGCCGTGGCTGAGGAGCACCCATGCAAAGATCAATCCAAGCGCGATGGGAGCGGCGCCCATGAGCTGCCGGCGCGTGTCATCTGAAAGGAACTGGTCCCCGAAACGTGCGTCCCAACGATCGCTCATCCGCTCGCGCAAGCCGCGATCCGGCTGAGCCACCGGCCGTGTGCGTGCCGTCGTAGCGGCGCGGGTTTGGGTTCGAGTACGCGAGGTGGTCGCCATGGGGAATTGCCTGTTCCGGCCAGCGAATTCACGGACAGAGTTGTCCGTTGCAACGCAAATTAGTGTACGTACACTCTATCCGGAGACTATAGCATGACTCTCAGTCACCCGGAAGGTGTACGGACAGCTATTTCAGCGTTGTCGCCTGAGACGATTCACATCTCAGCCTCTCTTCTCCATTGCGGGAATTCGCCGATATCGACGGCTCTGTTCTGCATGTGCATGGGAGTCGGCGCAGTTTCCGGTTGTCGAGGTCTGATCTGGCAATTCCGTGTTCGCCCAGTATGCTGTTCGCGGCTGGTGAATTGATGCTTCATTCATTCGGAGTCATGAGCGCTCTCCAAGGAGACGGCAATGACCAGGCTCATTCTGATCAATGGTGCGCCAGGTAGCGGGAAGTCGACCTTGGCGCGCATGCTGGTCGATGAGCAGCCACTGGTGTTGCTGCTCGATATCGATACCCTGCGCGGACAGCTTGGCCAGTGGAGCGACGACCCTGTTGCCGCCGGAATGGCCGCGCGGCGATTGGCGCTGGCAATGATCCACACCCATCTGGTTGCAGGGCACGATGTGGTCGTGCCCCAGTTTCTCTTTCGCCTCCCCTTCATCCTGGAGCTGGAACGCGTCGCGAGCGAATCTGGCGGCCGGTTCGTGGAGATTGCGCTGGTGAGTACCCCACAGGAGGCGGCCGCTCGTTTTACCGCCCGCAGCGATTC
>JBBQPB010000066.1:0-8696 GCA_038331435.1 Thermomicrobiales bacterium
CGACCACACCGGTCAGGTGGGCCCATTCGCCATCGTCTCCGAAGGCTCGGTGGCGGCGGGGGTGCGGCGTATCGAAGCCGTTACGGGCTCGTCGGCTATCGAACGCGGGATGCGGCAACAGGCAGTGCTGGATGCACTCGCGCGTGATTTCCGTGCCCCATGGACGGAACTGCCAGAACAGCTTGCGTTGCTTCGCGAAAAACTGCGCGCTACCGAGCGCGAGGTTGGCAAGCTGCGCGCTGAGCTGGCCGGATCGTCTGTGGGCGATTTGATCGAGCACAAGGTCGATGTCGACGGTATCTCGGTCGTCGCCGGCCAGCTCTCGGTCAATGACAAGAGCGATCTGCGCACCGCGGGCGACCGTTTGCGCGACAAGCTCGGCTCGGGCGTGGTGGTGCTCGGCGCGGAGATCGATGGGAAACCGAGCCTGATCGCGCTGGTAACCGCGGATGTGATTGCCAGGGGCGTCAAGGCAGGCGATCTGGTGCGCGAGTCGGCGGTACATATCGACGGCAAGGGTGGTGGACGTCCCGATCTGGCGGAAGCCGGCGGTAAGGACGCGAGCGGTCTCGGCAACGCGCTGGCGGAGGTGCCTGAGCTGGTGCGATCGCTGGCGAGCAAGTCCTGATCCCAATGCTGCAGAGCGATCCGGCCAAGCCCGTGAATCGGGCCAGAACGAGCATGCGCGTATGACCCGAAGTATCACGGTCGCCCCCGGGCAGTCGATGAGCGAGGTGCTGTCGGCGTTAAAGATCGCCGCCGGTGACGATCTCGTTATCGAGATTCCAGCCGACGCCTCGGTTCTGCTCACCGCGAACGAATTCCGGGCGCTGTCGATCGCAGCCGAACGCGAAGATGTCGAGGTGTCGATCTACACCGACGATCCCTTGCGGCGTCAGTTGGCGACGTTGTTCGGAGTGCCGCTGGTCAATGAGATTCCTGAGCCGATGCCGTACCAGGCGCCGGAACTGGAACCGGTCGAGCAGAACGAACCGTATGTATCGCTGATGGGGGGCGACGATGATCTCAATGAGGTTGAGGCAGACAGAACCACGGTTGGAGCAAAACGCGGCGGCGGAAGCAGCTCGCTCCCCAAGATGCTTGGCGCGATATTCGGTGTCGTGGCGCTGGCGGCAGTGGCGATTGGAATCTATTGGTTCTTTTTCTCCTCGATGACGGTCGATTTGCACCTCAAACGGGAAAACGTGGCCTCGACGCTTGCCTACCAGGTGACGCAGCCGGGGATCGATCCGAGTGCCGCGATTGGTGAGGGAATCGTCATTCCGGGCCAGCAGGTGGAATTCACCCTGTCGCGCAGCCTGTCCGCTCCGGCGACCGGGCAGACGATCATCCCGGACAAGGTTGCCAGTGGCGATATAGTCCTGCGCAATCCGACAGATGCTGCAATCGTGGTGGAAGCCGGAACGCAGTTCGAAGGCTTTAGCGGCGTCTCATACACCTTTCCCGAGGCTGTCGACGTACCGCCGGCGGCTAACGGCCAACCCGGAGAATCAACCACCAAAATTCAGGCATCGGAAGGTGGCGAGGCCGGCAACACCGCAACCGGAATGCTGACCGGGCAGCTTCCAAACGGGGTTTATTACAGCAACCGACTGGCCGATGTCGCCGGCGGTACGCAGAAAACGATCACAACCGTCTCGCAAGGGGATTTCGATCAGCTCCAGGCCGAAATCGATCAGGAGCTGCTTGCGCTGGCAACGACCACTGAGCTCGCTCAGGGGTTGTTGCTGGTTCCCTCCACCGTGCAACCGGTTGGTGCAGCCGGCACTGCCACGCCCACTGATGGTTCATATACCTTCAGCCAGCAGGTAGGGGACGAAGCCGAAGCTCTCAACCTCGACGCCACGGTGACATTCATGGCCACAGCGTACGACCCCACGCCGCTCACCGATCAGGCGATTCCGCTGCTGCAATCCGAGGTGACTGGCGGCGCGGCGTTCGATCCCCAGTCGGTGCAGGTCAACACGCCGGCCGAAACCGGCAATGCGAACGGGGTCATCTCCTTGCTGGCGACCGTCATCGGCGAAGCTGTTCCCACGCTTGACGCTGCGAGCACAAGATTGCTGGCGGAAGAGCTGAGCGGGAAGACGGTCGCAGAAAACGAGCAAATCCTTTCCGATCTCGACTATGCCGATGGCTTTACTGTTTCGTTTGCGCCGTCGTGGCTGCCCGATCGGGTGCCTGGGTCGACGGGACGCATGACGATCGAGGCGAGCTGATGTCACATCTCCCAAATGCCGGCCGCCTGCTTGGGCTCGATGTCGGTGGGAAGCGAATCGGGGTTGCCATCAGCGACGAGGGACAGATCCTCTCGTCGCCTTGGGGGCTGGTGGAGCAAGGAACGCGATCTATCGCTGAAATCGGAAGGATTGCGCGCGAAACCGGCGCGATCGCCATCGTGGCCGGATTGCCGACCGGGATGTCCGGACGAGAAGGCGCGCAAGCGGCCGAAACCCGCCGGTTTGCCGTTGAGGTCGAGCAGGAACTCGGTTTGCCATTGAGTTACTGGGATGAGCGGTTGACGTCATCCCAGGCGGAACGGATGCTGATCGACGCCGGGATGAGCCGCAAGGAGCGTCGTGGTGAGATCGATGCGCTGGCCGCCAGTCTGATGTTGCAGAATTATCTCGATTCGCGGATGCACCGCCGTCGGCGAAACGCCGCTTCTCAGAAAAACCCTGGCTCGTAAATCGTCAGGTATACTCGCCGCCGTTACGCACAAGCGGAAGTAGCGGGCTTGCGAACCGGAAAGGATGAACCCGATGAACAAGCTCATCATCACCATCGTACAAAATGACGACGCGGATTCCGTGGTCGACGCGTTGCTGGAATCCGATTTTCGCGCGACACGTCTGGCCAGCACCGGAGGATTTCTCCGCCGGGGCAACACCACGCTGATGATTGGTGCGCAGACCGATCAGGTCGATACCGTCCTCGATCTCATTCGCAAGAATGCGCGCACCGGCATCGCACGCGAAGATGAGGCTCCTGGTTTGACGCCGCCGGCGGCGGCAACCGTGTTCGTGCTCGATCTCGAAGAGTACGAGCGCTACTAGCAGTCCAGGCTCCAGCATTCAGTGTCCAGCGGGTTTTGGTATCCAACGATAGGAACCGCACGCCGGACGCTTGACACTGAACGTTGATTTCCAGGCTCGGTGGGCGTCCAGATGGTCGGTCCCCGGATTCGTTTTCATCTGTTGGGCACACGCATCGCGATTGGCGTGATCGATGTGGTGCTCGCCGTGTTGATCCTGTTTGGCGCCTTGCGCGAACGGGTTGATGAGCGGGCTGCGCCCTTGTTGGTGGCGGTTGGGGGGGCACTCCTGGTGGCGCTCTGCTTCGCGGTGAGCCTCTTGAGCGAGCGTTTACGTTTGCGGCTCAATTGCGCCGGTTCGACTGCGCTTCCCCTTACCGTTTCGATACCAACCGCATATGGCCCCAACGTGGCAGAGGCGGAGTCCAGCGCGCGCTCGGCACGGGGTGGCTTGACCGGTATGGGGATAGACTTGGCCATCGGTTTGGTCGCAGTCGCCGTCTATCTGCTCGTCCAGTCGAGCGATCGACAGTTGGGCGACCTCGTGGCGGTGGCGGCGATCGCGATCGGCGGCAGTGCAGGGTTGCGCTTTCTGGCAGCGCCGTCGCTCAATGGCGGTCGAGTGTTGCGCTGGATGTTGGGATTCACACTCGACGATGACGAGGACGCCCTGCGGGGCACGCGCCTGATTGGCTATGGTGTTGCTGCCGTGCTTTTCCTCACCGGTATCATGCTTCTCGCCTCGGAGGGGGAGGCCGGGTTCTGGGGTGTCGGTATCGCGGCGGTGGGCATCGATCTCGGAGTGCTCTCTACGCTGGCAACACGACAAACAGTTTGGTTGCAAACCGCTGGAGTGCGCACCATTGGCGATTTGCTGGAGGCGCCACATGCCAGGGTGTCGGCAGTGAGTTCGCTTGACGAGATGGTCTCGGTCCTGACGATCGACGGACCGCGCGCGGTTGCCGTAGTGCGCGATGCGGCCGGGAACGCCGTCGGGATCATGCAATTCCAGCAAATGCGAGCTGGGGTTGGTCACCGGAAGGACGCGCTCACTATCGCCGACGTGATGATCCCGATTGCCGGAATACCGGAGGTCAGCCGGGATTCCACATTACTGGAGACGGCCCGCGTGTTGCTGGAAAATGATTGCCCCGCGGTTCGCTATGAGAATGCGCGCGGCAAGACGGCGATTGCGACCGCAAGCGATATCGGCTTGCCGCGATAGTGCACGCGGTACGCAGGACTTGAGTTTCCGTAGCCAGGTTGATCCGTCCGCAATGCTGGATCCTGGACCAGCGAGGGCACAAGCGCTTGTCGATACGACCGTCTGGCGACTCACGACCCAGGACGAAGGGCCGAGGTGATTGCAGACGGGAGGACAAAACCGGCGGAGCCCGCGAGACGGAGGTCGGCGAGCGCATCCTGCCGGGTTTCGGTGCGATTGACGATGGCGACCGGAGCGCCGTTGCGCTTCGCAATGAGCGGCAATTTGGCGGCAGGATTGACCACCAGCGAGCTGCCGACGACCAGCAGGAGGTCGGCGTCCCGTGTCAACTCGATGCTGCGGTCGAGCGCGGCGCGGGGAAGCGGTTCACCGAAGAGCACCGTCGCGGTGCGCAGGATACCGCCGCACACCGGGCAATCGGGGAAGAGGTTCCCGTCATGAAGCCATTGGTGGACCTCCTCACCGGTAAAAGCCGTGCCGCAATTCGTGCAGCGGATGACGTGCGCTGAGCCATGCAGCTCGATGACCATCGCGGGATTCGATCCAGCACGCTGATGCAATCCGTCGATGTTCTGCGTGACAATCCCGCTTAGCTTGCCATTCCGTTCCAGATCGACCAGGGCGCGATGCGCAGGGTTTGGCAACGCCTCGAGCAACTTGGGATATGACTGCAGTCTCCGCTGCCAATACGTGCGGCGGCTCTCCTCGTTTTCCATGAAGTCGCCGATGGTCGGAGGCTTGCTGGTCGACCAGACACCGTTCGGCCCACGGTAATCGGGGATGCCGGACTCGGTTGAGATTCCTGCTCCCGTTAGAACGACGATGCGTTCGGCGTCCCGGATAAGACTCGCCAACGCGGCGATTGCTTGCGAATCGGGTTCAACAGGGTCGAGCAGCGAATCGGTCAAAGGTATGACTTTCTGACGAATGCTTGTGTACGTACGCACGGTTTGCTAAAGTTAGGGGAAGACAAAACAGTGCAACCCACCTTATTTCGCTCCCCACTATCACGCAATCACGTTTTGTTTTCCCCGCAACGTTTCGAACTCGAACATCTGGATCGGCTACCGATCCCGGGAGTCGTGCAATGTTGCTCACTGACGGCGGTATCCACCAATTTACGTTCTGGCGGGAGCGAATTACGGCGCGATTCGGTGAAATCGTGCTGGGACGTTCTCTTCCCGCTGACGAATCGTATCAAGTGACCTGGCAATCCGCAGAAATTGCAGGAAGCCCCGCGGTCGCAGAATCGTCAGGCGAACCGGACCTTCTGCGATTTCGATCGCAGCTCCGGGTGAACCCGCCCAATGCGGGTTTGGCGGGGCACGAGCAACGCGCGCGCGTCATAGCGCTTCGCGGGCTCTCCCAGGCGCGGGATGGGGAGTATGAGCGAGCGCAAACGACGTTTGCATCCGCCGCGCGTCTCGATCCGCAGCTCGATCTCGCGCTGCTGCCTTCGTTCTGGAATCTTCCCCGTCGGGCTCACGAGGTAGCTGTGGCGGCATTGCACGATGCGAATCGCGCCCGAGATGCCGCTGCCTTGACAGCGACCCTGCGCACGCGCTTCCGGCCACACGCACTTCGTGCTATTAATCACGCCAACGACTCCGCATGCGATTGAATCAGGACTAAGGTACATGGCAGCAAAGGTGCGTTTGGCGTCAGCGCCGATCAACTGGGGAATCGAGTCCCCCGATGGTGAAGGCAATCCCCCGGTCGCCGAGCTTCTGCAGAACTCGGCCGAAGCTGGCTATACCGGTTTCGAACTTGGCCCCCTTTTCTTTCTCGGTGACCAGGCGGACGACATCGCAGCGACCCTGAAGCGCTATCGGCTCGAAGCAGTCGCCTTCTGGATGGCGGTGCCGCTGGCAAAGCCGTTTGGTGGCACGGTCGAGACGGAGATTCGCAAGGCTCTCGCGATCATCAAGGCTATCGGCGCGCATGTGCTGATCGTGAGCGACTTCGGGGATCCAGAGCGGCTCAAGGTTATTTCGCGGGTCGAAGACTCTCCGGATACCTGGTGGTCGGACGACGACTGGGCGGAAGTGCGCCGGTCACTCATCGCAATTGCCGAACTTGGCAGTGAATACGAGATTCCTGTAGCGATGCACCCGCACGTCGGTGGTCACATCGAGAGCGGTCGGGAAATCGAAAAGGCGATTGCTGCCATCGAAGGCACGCCCATAACGGTATGCCTGGACACGGGCCACATCCGTATCGGCGGTATCGACTCTATTCCGCTCATGCGCCGATTGGGCTCGCAGGTTACGCATATCCACGCCAAAGATGTAGAACCCACATTGCTGGCACGCATGCAGGCTGGCGAGATCGACTATGACACGGCTGTTGGGCAGGGGCTCTACTGCGACCTGGGCAGAGGCATAGTGGATTGGGGCGGTTTCGCGGCTGCCATCGACCAGAACGACTATCAGGGATGGGTCGTCGCGGAAGAAGATCAGATCCTGGTTCCCGGCCGGCAGGCGCCGTTTGACTCGAACATCCAGAACCGCGCGTTCCTGGCGGAGCTTCTTGGGGTCGATTGAGGCGTACTCGCCACGCGTCGAGTGGAAATGACGAGAGATCGTTCCTGAGTCTCTTGCAATGGCGGGGTGGCTCGATCTGCTGGTGCGGGAAGATGCCCCGATCGTCGTCACGCGCTCCGGCGTGGTCTTCATTGCCGGTCGGGACGGGGGAGCGGTGTTTGCGCTGACGCCCGCCATTGAGGCCATGTTTACATCAATGAGCCTGGACCCATGCAGGCCGCCTTCGCTGCCACCACAGACGACCTAGGCCCTCTCCGGGGCATCTTGATGGCGATGCGGGGAGGCGGGAACGGACCGCCGTTGTGGGGCGGAATTACGCCGCCTGTCGATCCGCCAGGTTGAGCGGAGCCCGGTTCGGAACCAATTCGCTGAACGATACGCTAGAGTTGTCAGTTGGTAGACGACTGGAGGCTCGATCCCGGTGTTTTTAGGAAGTCGCGAAGAGATGGCACATATGGGGTACGTCCCTGCCAAGTGCCCGAAATGCGCGCATCAAGGACTCTTCAGTGTCTACGAATCGAAGCGCAAGCTGACCGTCGCCGCATTGGTGGCGTTGCCACTCTCACAGCAAATGGTGGTCGAGTGCCCGAAGTGCAATGTGCGCATGGGCGTTCCCTCAGAGCAGGGTGAGCAGCTTCAACAACAAATGATCACCGCGGACAAACTTGCCAGCATGGCCTCTAACGGCGGTGGCAGTGTGCATCAGCAGATGACACAGCAGCAATTCCCGGTTCAGCGCGGCAAGACAGCATATCAAGTCCTGCAGCTCGATCCGGCGGCGGAGCAGGAAGTGGTCGATGCGGCCTTCAAGCGGTTGGCATTGAAATACCACCCGGATACGTCGAAATCACCCGATGCCTCAGACCGGATGCGCGAGATCATCGAGGCGCACGGTTTGCTCAACGATCCGAACAAGCGCGAACGGTATGACCGGAGCATCGGCATCCGCCACCCGGTGAAGCTTCCGCCTGCCATGCGCGCGAGCGACGTCTAAACCTCGCTCAGTCGCCAATGTCAAAAGTTCGGAGCAGCGCCAAGTGTGGCAGAACACGCTTTTGACCCTCGATCCCTTGACTCAAATCGTCAGGATGAATCTTGGAATACCGTGGTGCGGATCTTTCTGGGTGTCGAGATTGGGGCCAAGCTGTTCGACAGCTTCGGCGACTGAGGCGGAAACCTCAGCCAACGATTGATTGACCGAGCGCACCCAGTCGTCGCACATGCGCGCTTGTTCGATTTCCATCTCGAATTCATCAAGATCGAGCACGGTAGCCGTGCCGTCCGGTTCGACCCAGAGATCGAGTTCCAGATCGACGTCGCGGTAGTAGTTTTTACGCAGCTCGCTGAGCGGCAACGAAAAATTCACGTAATAACCAACCGTGCGATTGTCCTTCGTACGGAATCGCAAAAGCGAATACCAGCGATCGGGAAAGAACCATTGGTCCGCGCCGGTACGTTGCATGCGCTCGACCCCGGTGGCCGTGCGAACGTCGACCTCTTTCGGCCGATAGAACGTGAATTGATGGTGGAGCAACCGGCGCTCACCGGCGTCACTGGGAACATCGATCCACCCACCGTCGATCTCATATTCCCAACATGCGCCGCGAAGCTTTTCTTTCCGGTAGTAGATGCGTTCTCCCATTGTTTACCCCCCGAGTGGTTCGTGTTCCGGGATGCCAGGACGCCTCGGGTATCTGACGAGTGATGGAGCTATCTTATCCAGAATGACCAGCCGCGTCACCCCACAGCAAGAAACCTGAGAGAGAAGATCTGCACTTTTGAGCGTTCCGCCCAAGATTTCGATGGCTGTTTGCGCTAGCGTGAGCTCTGCGGAAAGGCCGTCGCCCTTGGGTAACAACGCCTGACCGCCGAC
>JBBQPB010000067.1:0-8623 GCA_038331435.1 Thermomicrobiales bacterium
TGTACGAAAAGCTGCAAGCACAGGCCGCCGAATACGAAGCGATCGACGATCGGCCGTATAAGCTGGCATTCGAAGTCATTGCCTCGGTTGCGCAGCAATATGAAGGGCTGGACGGCGACTACCTGGCGTATATCGGGGAAGATCTCTTGCAGGAGTATGTCGATTTCACGGCAGCGAACGACATGCTGTTGATTCTCGACGTGCAGTTCGGGCATCGCACGGTCGAGCAGGAGGTCGCGGCAATGGAGCCGTATCTGAAGTATCCGCACGTGCAGCTTGCTCTGGATCCAGAGTTTGCTGTCGGCGATGGCGAGGTGCCCGGCACGGTTATCGGGAGCATCGATGCAGCGGATGTGCTCTATGCGCAGCAAGCGCTCGCGCGTATTTCCGCCGAGAACGGGCTGCCGCCGAAACTGCTGATCGTGCACCAGTTTACCGATACCTCGATCACCAATCGAGACACGATTACTCATGTTCCTGGAGTGCAATTCGTGCTCGAGGTCGACGGCTTTGGCACCCCGGAAGAGAAGCGTGGCACGTTTGCGTGGCTGACCGAAAGTGAAGTCTTCGATTTCCACGGCTTCAAACTCTGGTACAACGGGCAGGACGATCCGATCATGACGCCAGAAGAAGTGCTGGCGCTCGATCCGCAACCCGATCTGATCATCTATCAGTAGCTCGCGCTGCGGCGCGGTCGGTCTCATGACGCAAAGGTCCGCCGGCGATGTCTGACTCGCCCGATCTGCACACGACCCATCTCCTGCCGGGAGAATCCTCACTGCAGGTCGATGAACGTGAAGGAGAGATCATCGCTCCGGCTACCGCCGCGTTGCCAGCGGAGCGCGAGTTGGTCGAGCCCGGCCGGCATCTTCCCCCGCATATTCGGGCGATGCGCCCGGTGCAGTGGTCGAAAAACCTGCTGGTCTTTGCCGCGCTGCTCTTTTCACTCAATGTTTTCGATCTCATAAAGTTCGCCCAGGCAGTTGGGGCGTTCATCGTTTTTTGCGCCGTATCGAGCGCGATTTATCTCTTGAACGATGTTCGCGACCGGGAACAGGATGTCTACCATCCGGTCAAGCGCATGCGGCCGATCGCGTCTGGGCAGGTCAAACCTTCCACGGCGATCGGGCTGGCGATCGTGCTGGCGCTCGGTGCAGTCGCCGGTGCGTTGCCGATCGACCCAGAGCTCGCCCTGGTGGTGTTGGCCTATCTCGCGCTGATGGTCTCGTACTCGTTCGGGCTGAAGCGGGTCGTGCTCCTTGACGTCATCATGATCTCGATCGGGTTCGTTTTCCGAGCCGCTGCCGGCGCGGTGGCGATCGACGTGCCCATCTCCCCCTGGCTCTATATCTGTTCGATGCTGCTGGCATTGATGCTTGCGTTCGGCAAGCGGCGACATGAGCTGTTGATGCTGCGGGATTCAGCGAGTCAACACCGCGCGAATCTGGACGCGTATTCGGTGCCTTTGCTCGATCAGATCATCGCGGTGACCTCGTCGTCGGCGGTGGTCGCCTATTCGGTCTACACCTTCACCTCGCCAACGCTTCCCGCCAATCATTCCATGATGCTGACGATTCCCATCGTGCTCTACGCCGTTTTTCGCTACTTGTTGCTGATCTACAAGGAGCACTTAGGTGGTAGTCCGGAGCTGCTGCTCATGCATGACCGTCCGACTCAGTTATCGATTTTGCTTTGGGCTGTCGCCAGCGGTGCGATCCTGTACTGGAACTGATACGGAATCCGGATGATTGGACAGGGATATTCTAGTTGGTACGTGCGCCGCTCCTGCGCCCTTTATGAAGCCAACCACCTACCACCTATCCGGATTCGGTATGAATCCAGTCCTTTAGCTTGAACGCTGCGAAGCGCCGGACATCTGTGTCCTGACGCTTCCAATCGATCTCTCAATAGTCGGAATTGGTGTCTTCCCATAGGTCGGCCATCCGGACTCGGAGGTCCGGCATTTCATCCTATGGTTGGACGCGCCACGATCTCGCAGTGGATTGCGTTTGGGTTTTAGAGCCTGAAACCAGAACCACGCAGCTCGGTAAGGTTGGGGATACCGTGCTGGTCCAGAAGCGCCAGTATTTCCGATCGAACCAAAGCAGGCATGGCCGGGCCGCGATAGATGAACCCGGTGTAGGTCTGGGCGAAGGTAGCGCCGGCGGAAATGGCGGCCAGCACATCGCGACCGGTGAAGATGCCCCCGGCGGCGATGATGGCGATCTGGCCATCGACGAGCCGTACCAATTGGCGCACGCTCGCTGCCGCGCGATGTGCCAGTGGCGCTCCGCTGAGTCCACCCGGTTCATTCGCATGCGTCGAGTGCAACGTGGCCGGGCGGTCGAGGGTCGTATTCGTTGCAGCGATGGCATCGACCCGATGCTTCAACGCGACGGAAACCACATCGTTCAGCTCGCCGTCGGTAAGGTCGGGTGAGATTTTGAGCACAAGGGGACGACGCTGGCGATTGTTGCGTTCCTTGCGAACGGCCATGAGAATCGCCTCCAGCGCGTCCGCCCGCTGATGGGACCGCAATCCCGGCGTGTTCGGCGAAGAGATATTCACTGCAACATACGAACAATACGGGGCCACCCGCTTCCACGCCTGCACGAAGTCGTCCGGCGCGCGTCCCTCTTCGACGGCAACTTTGTTGGGACCGATGTTGCATCCCACCAGGCTACTTGGTTGTCGCAACTTGATGAGATTGTTGACGACGGCTTCCACCCCCAGGTTGGGAAAGCCCATCCGATTGATCAAACCCTGGTCCTCAGGAAGCCGGAAAACGCGCGGTTTGGGGTTACCTGCCTGGGGCACCGGGGTGACCGTTCCGGTTTCGACTGAGGCGAATCCGAGCGCCAGCAATGCCGGAAAGGCGACCGCATTCTTGTCGAATCCCGCCGCAATGCCCAAGGGTAATGGCAGCGTTTGATTGAATACCTCGACCGACAAACGCGGATCTGGCTCAGGTGTCAAGAGGGAGAGCGCATCGAGCAGCAGCGCATTGTGCGATACCACCCGCAGGGCGCCAATGGCACGATCGTGCACCCCCTCAGGGTCGAGATGAAAGAGACCGGATTTGCCCAGTTGATAAAGGGTGTCGATCGCCCGGTCAGACGCGTTCATGCGCGGACGTTTGGGTCGCCGAAAGCTCCCAGGATACGCAGGGCCGCATTCCGGCCCGGCGCTCCGAAGACCCCACCCCCTGGCCACGCACCGCTGCCGCAAAGGTAGAGTCCGTCGATGGGCGTCAAGTAGTCGGAATAGCCCGGCACTGGTCGGTTGGCAAACATCTGGTCGGGCAAGATCTCACCGTGGAAGATGTTGCCTCCGGTGATGCCGACAATCCGCTCGATATCCGGAGGTCCGAGCACTTGCATGTACTCGATGGCGTTTGGCACATTCGGTGCATAGGTCGCGATTGTATCGACGATGGTTTTACCAATCTCGTCACGGCGTTCGTCCCAGGTGCCCTCGGCCAGATCATATGGCGCGTATTGCACGAAGGCGCTCAGTGTGTGCTTCCCTTCGGGCGCGAGACCGGTGCCTTCTTCCGTGGCGGTTTGAATGTAGATATCCATGAAGGGATGTTGTGACGGCTTGCCTTGCTGGCAATCGTCCCAGGCGGCCTGAAGATAATCTATAGATGGATTGATGACGATGCCGCCGGTGTGCTGCACGCCTATCTCTTTGCCGGGCATGGCCGTGAAGTCGGGCAACTCACCCATCCCCACCAGGAGTTTGACGACTGAGCCTTTGACGCGCATCTCCTTGACTCCCTCGACCAGATCGGTGGGGAGATGGGAGGCCCCGACCATCTGCAGAAAGGTGCGATGCGGATCGGCATTGGATACGAAAATGGGGGCCTCGAACCGGCGATCATCTGCCAGACGAACGCCGGTTGCCGCTCCGTTCGAAATTTCGATCTCGGCGACCTCGGCCGACGTTTCGATCTGTACACCGTAGTCCAGGCAGGAACCGGCCAGTGCCTGAGTGATCGAACCCATACCACCGCGCACGAAGCCCCAGGCACCCTGGTGACCGTCGATCGAACCGATGAGGTGATGGAATTTGACATAGGCGGTGCCGGGATCGCGCGGTCCGGCGTTAACGCCGATGACGCCCCCGGTGGCATACGGCGCTTTGACCTTATCCGACTCGAAGTAGCGGTCGAGCAAATCGCCGACGCTGGTCTCGGTCAAGATTTCCCAGTCTGCCCGACCATCGGGACCCGAGAATGCAGCTTCGAGCTCCGCCTCGGATGGCGCCGGACGACGGATGAGTGGTTGCATGCGGTCAAGAATGCGATCCCACATCGCCCAGTAGGCGTTATACGCTTCGGCGTCCTTCTTCGAGTGACGGGCAATTTGCTCGCGCGTGCGATCCGCATCGAGAAAGGACATGAAATAGTCGCCGTCAGGATAAGGAACGAAATACGTCGGCTCGAACGGCCTCACGTGGTAGCCATACTTCTTGAGCTCGAGATCGTCGACGACTTCCGGGAGCAGGAGATTGCAGACATACGAGCAGGTGGAGAGTCGATAGCCCGGAAACGTATCCTCTGTCACAGCCGCGCCACCAATGATGTCGCGACGTTCCAGCACCAGCACGCGTTGACCGGCGCGGGCCAGATACCCAGCCGTGATCAGCCCATTGTGTCCCGATCCGATCACGATCGCGTCGTACCGTGCCGGCTGGCCCATGCTGCGTCCCTCTCTATTCGATGTCGGTTGGAATCTCGAATGCATTTGCCAAATCGTCGAGAAATTCCTGCTCATTTTCACTGATGCGCTCGCCGCCAAATCCCAGGAAGCCACCAGTGCGAGCAGCGGCGCAGACTGCGGCAGCAGTCTCGAGAAGCCAGAGCTTGTAGGCGCCAGCATCGCCGGGATCGGTTTTGGCATCAAGGATCTCGGTGGCTTGCCGAGCACGTTCTATCGTGTCTGGCAGCAGCCGCTCGATCCATTGCTCACTCAGCTGGAGCGTCTGCGCCTCACCATCGCCCTGGCTCTTGTAGTGCTCGAAGACTTGCTGCACCAGCCCGCTGGAGGAGTATTCATTGGCGCGCGAGGAAAGCTCGGTCAGACCGGTTGCCTGTTGCATAAGCAGGCCGAGCTCGCCAGATTCTTCCGCGCGCATCGCTGCAGCCAGCACGCGAATCGGGAGTTCTGTCAGGATGGTCCATTCGACGGGGCTATACGGGTTTGTATCCGGCATCTTGCTCGCTAGGGAATGATCGTAACCGCCGTGCCTTCCGGCGCCCACGAATATAAATACTGGGCAACGTTCATCGGAAGGTTAACGCACCCGTGGCTCATCGGCGCACCGAAATTCTCATGCCAGTAGGTGCCGTGCAGGGCATTGCCTAAGTTGTCGAAATACATCACCCATGGGACGTCTTCGACTTTGTACGCCTCATTGTTTATAACGCCCTGCATCGTTTGCTTTTGATACTTGCTCAGCACCGTGTATTGCCCGATAGGTGTCGTGGTTTCTACGATCTCCGCGGTGCCGGTGCTGACCAGGGTCGCGGTGACGAGCCTGCCGTTCTCATAGGCCCAGAGCGATTGCCGTCCGACCGATACAACGATCTCTTTCATGGCGCCCTGCTGCGGACCGGGACCGGCGTCCATCGCGCCGACGCCCTGAACCGCTTCGCCGCCCGAAATGACCTGGGCGGGATCGAGCGTCGGCTCGACAAAAAGCAGCTCTTCGTAAATCGGAACAGCATTCGGTTGGACGATCTTCTCGGTGGGGATCTTTTGCGCGCTGGCCGATTCGCTCCCGACCGAACGAGGTGTAACGGGCAGCCCTTCTTTCCAACGGAGCACCATCTTCTCGAAGTACTGAGTCGTGTAGCCGTCCGCGGAAAGAAATTCCTCTGTCAGCGGAGGACCAACTAACCGATCGCCATCGTGCGTGTTCCAGAAGTCGAGGATCCCATTGCGAACGGTATGTTTGGTCTCCTTGAACTCCTTGCAAGTCGCTTCCACCAGCGTTCCGCAGGTGGCGGATGCGGGCAAGGTGTACCTGGTGAGCTCCTTTTCGTCCCGCTTCAGAGCTTCTTCTCCCAGGGGGAGCGTCTGGACCTGGTCCGCAACGGTCGCACCTTCAGGGACGTAGACAATTGCCGTATTCTGGAAGTACTGAACGTAGCGATCTGCGCGGTCGAAGCCATCGACGACAATCGGAGATTCCCATTCTTCGGTGATAGGTTGCCCCATCAGTTCGGGATACTCGCGCCAGAGATCGAGAAAATAGCCGTCGACCGTATGCCCGGCGTCTTGAACCCAAACGGTGCGCGGGGGCGACCACTCCTGCGCCAAAAGTGGCGAGGCGGTCGACAGGAGCAACAAATTGACAACTGTCAGAGCGACTGCAAACGCTCGGACACGATTCAATACGGGTCGCACCGGTACCCCCTTTGCAATACCGTGCGTGTGGACATGTCAAACGGACCAACAGCGGAGACTCGTGCGAGTGCGTCTCCCTGATCCGCTCGAACTGCGGGCGCATGCCTCGGAAAACACTATAGTTGTCGCCCGTACCGTCGTCCATACGTACGTTCGCCCGAAATTCCTGCCTGAGAACAAGCTGAGATGCTATCGAGCAAATTCACCCAGATCGATCCCCGGGTGCGGCCGAAAACCTGGGTCGATCCCGAACCGGTGCCACTCGATGTCGAGCCCTTGCACGATCACAAGTTGGCGCACGCGTTGCTCTATCGGCGGGGGTTGCGCGATCGTCCATCGGCCGACGCTTTTCTGGTATCGGCTGTGCGCGAGACGATCGATCCCACCCTGTTGCCGGATTTCGAGCGAGCGGTCGAGCGGGTAGCGCTCGCCGTTCGTAACGGCGAGACCATTGGGATTTTCGGAGACTATGACGCTGATGGAACGACGTCGGTCGCCATCCTCGGTTTGGCGCTATCTGCTGCCGGAGCAGGTTCCCGCACGAATTGCCGACTCCCCACCCGGGCCGAAGGCTATGGGCTCAGCGGCGTCGCCATCGACGAGTTCCTGGATGCAGGGGTCGACCTGCTCGTCGCGCTGGACTGCGGGAGTGCCGATCACGGCAAGGTCGCTTATGCGCGGGCACTGGGAATGGATGTGGTCATTCTCGACCATCATCAAATTCCCGACCGGGGCCCTGATGATGCCATCGTCGTTTCCGCCTATCGCCCCGATGGCGGTACATACAAAGAGCTTTCTGCTGCGGGTTTGACCTGGTTACTGGTCGATGCGCTGGCGGACGAGGGTTTACAGGTCGCCCCGAATGGCGCAGGGGCGGATGCCTATCTCGATCTCGCGGCGTTCGGCTTGATCGGGGATGTGTCGGCAATGACCGGCGCAAGCCGCACGCTCGCGCGGGCCGGGATCATGCAGCTCGCCCACGCGCCTCGACCCGGAATTGCCGCCTTAGCGAATGTCGCCAAGGTCAACTTGGCCAGTCTCAGCACCACCGACGTCTCGTTTCGGATCACTCCTCGGCTCAACGCTGCTGGCCGCATGGGAGATCCGAAACTCGCACTGGATCTCCTGCTGGCGCCGAATCCCATCGTCGCGCACGAGCTGGTGCTGGAGCTCGAGGCGTTGAACACACGTCGCAAGCTGGCCACCGATGCAATCACGCTCGAAGCTGAACACCTGATGCGACAGCATCCCGCGTGGGAATCACAATCGGTGCTCGTGGTGCATTCGCAAGGTTGGCAGGCGGGCGTGTTGGGAATCGTGGCGGCGCGCCTGGCGGAAACCTACGATCGTCCGGCGGTCGTGCTGGTCGAGGATGCGGGCGTGTTACGAGGATCGATGCGCGCTCCCGATGGATTCGATGTTGCCAGCGCGCTGGCGAGCTGCGCGCCCCTGCTGCGTTCGCATGGGGGTCATCGGCTGGCTGGCGGATTGAGCCTCGACGCAGGCAATGTCGAGGAGCTTATCGATCAACTCACGCGGCTGGCGTCCGACCGAACGCCTGCCTCGATGCCAGTGCTCCAGATCGACGCCGAGCTCCAGGAAAAGCACCTCAACCTGGAGATTGCACGGTTGGTGCGTTCTTTAGAGCCGTTCGGTCCGGGCAGCGAGGAACCGGTGTTCGTTTTACGGAACGTTCGCTTGCAGAAATACGACACCATGGGGCAGACCAAGGATCATCTGAGCTTGACCATCGGCAACGGAAAACCAGTGAGGGTCGCATTTTTCAATGCTGCTTCACGCTCGCGCGAGCTGGTCGGCGCACGGAGTATCGACCTGGCGTTTACCCTGACTGAGGGGGATTGGAACGGGCCAAAACTGGACGTGCTCGCAAAGGACTTCCGCGTCGCTCAGGGATAGTTACACTCGATAGACGCTGAGACCTCGCGTGCAAACCCCTTCTCGCATGATCTTGGACACCGAACCTACAGATCCGAAATGACCGGACCTGTTGCCGGGATTTGCGTTGCTGAATAGGACGGACGCTCGGACTCGAGACGATCAGCTTCGACCCGGCCGTTGCGGGAGATTTCGCGATCGGCCTCGAAGAGAATCGCGGCCGCGATGACCTGATCCATCGTCTCGACGAAAACAAATTCCATGTCGCGCCGGACGTTCTCCGGGATGCGAATCACCTCGCGGCGGTTTTCCTC
>JBBQPB010000068.1:0-8593 GCA_038331435.1 Thermomicrobiales bacterium
ACTTCGAAGTCGCTGCGGGGATCGGTCACCGACGTGGTCACCGCCACCTGGGCGGCAAAGTGAGCCACCGCCTCGACATCGGCGATAGCCTGTCGCACCAGCTCAGCGTCGGTGATCGAGCTCTGGATCAGCTCGACCTTCTTGCCGTGCCGCTCTTTCAGCCAGTCGATATTTTTGACCGAGCCCGCGCGCGACAGATCATCGAGGATCGTCACCTTCGCGCCTCGGCTCAGCGCGCGGTCGACAAAGTTGCAGCCGATAAAGCCCGCCCCCCCGGTCACGAGCAGCGACTGCGGCAGCGGTGTTCGGGATTGTGTCATTTGTTGCAAGAGAAATCATGCCTGCAGAACCGGGCCGGTCGACCCTCCGAATTAGTCGTTGGAGTGTACCCCGAGGAGCTATCAGTGAGGAGCGTGGAGCTGAAACGTTCTGACGATTCCAGCCGCTCCCGTTGTTCCTCACTCCTCAATTCCAGCTTCCGGCTCCCACCTGAGACAACCTCTTTACCGATTAGGTCAAGGGGCTGAATGTGAACTTCCGAAGTTGCCTGATCGGCTCGTAGCCGATTGGGCTTGCTTGTTGGTATCGGCACGGAAATGGAGACCAGTGCTGGAGCGGTTAGCGATCCCCAGGTCAAACATCTCGGCCAGTCGTCTTCCCGAGCGAAGCCGAGTGATCATTCGTTGAAGACCCGCTATGCCTCCTGGATGGGGTCTGCCAATGCTTCCGGACCCGAGGAGGACTCCAGGTCGATTCGATCGATGCGGAGACCGTCCAGCTCGGCAATGCGCAGCAGGTGCCCATTCACCGCGACCTCGTCTCCAACCGCGGGGCGGCGCCCGATCTGCCCGAACACGTACCCGCCCAGCGAGATGTAGAACGGGTCGTCAATATGGGTTCCGAATTGCTCGTTGACATCGTGAATCGACATGAGACCGCTGAGCCGCACCATCCCATTTTCGAGTTGCTCGACATCTGGCCCGTGCTCCGACGGTCTGTCGTCGACATCGCCCACGATCCGTTCCAGCACATCTTCCAGCGTCACGAGCCCGGCAGTTCCGCCGTACTCATCGACCACGATTACCGCATGGCTTTGCTGAGCACGCATCGTCGCCAGCAACTCGTCGAGCGGCATGTGCTCTGGCACGAACACTGCCGGCCGGATCCATTGCTGCAACTTGAAATCACGCCGGTCGCCGGTGCTACTCATGCGTAGCAGGTCCTTGGAATAGAACATGCCGATGACATCGTCGAGGTCGGCGCGATAGGCCGGAAAGCGGGAATGCCCGGAATCAAGCACGGTCGACAGAACTTCGTCGTGGCTGGCATCGACACTGAGCGCCACCATTTCGGTGCGCGGAACCATGGCCTCGTCGGCCATGATGTCGGCGAACTGGAACACCCGCTCGATCATCTCCTGCTCGCTTTGTTCGAGAAAGCCGCGCTGCCGGCTAGCGGTGACAAGCATCTTAAGCTCGTCTTCCGTGTACACCAGGCTGTGCTCGCCTTCCCAATGCAACCCGAGCAGGTGAAGCACGCGATCGGTCAGCCAATAGAGGAGCGAGATGACCGGCCGGAAGGGCACGCTCAGCCATGAAACCACCGGCGCGCTCATCAGTGCGGTTCGTTCCGAGCGTTGCAGGGCGATCATTTTCGGCACCTGCTCGCCGATCACGATGTGCAGCAGGGTCACGATGAAGAGCGCGATCGCCGCCGATATCACTCGCTCGCTGATAAACGAAATCTCGCCGAATAAGCGCTTCAGCGCGGGATCGATCAGATGGCCGATAGCCGGTTCCGCGATCCACCCCAGCGCCAGACTCGCAAGCGTGATACCCACCTGGCAGGCGGAGATGAATCGATTCGGATCGTTCATCGCTTTTTGAATGGTGCGCGCGCTCCAGTTGCCCTCGACGGCAAGCTGGTCGATGCGCGTCGCGCGTACCGACACCAGCGAAAACTCGGCCGCCACGAAGAATCCGTTCATCAACACCAGCCCCAGCAACGCGAGCAGCCGGATCGTCGTGTCCATTAGCGGCAACCTCCAAAATTACCACCGCCAGAACACAGGAAGCTCTGCCTTGCGATCGGCCGAAATCCACTCATGGGGAAGGTGAACACAGGGGGGCGGGGTGGCACGCAGGCGCGCGATGGCCGCTCGATGTGAGCGTGGCTGTAGTCAATCCCATTGTCGCGTGACGTGCGATAGCGGGACACAGATGCCCGCTTTACGCTTGTTGGGGGCGAGGGATCGAATCCAGGCGCGACAAAGGGGCGCAGCATGCTACGCCCCTTGAATCGTGTGGGCCGGAAATGCAAGCGGCCGTTCGGCCGCTTATGACTGTCCGGGTCCAGTGATCAAAGCTCCTGGTGATAGGCGAAGAGCCGGTCGCCATCGAGCCGGCGCAGCTTTTGCAACGCCTCGTTTTCGATCTGGCGAACTCGCTCGCGACTGATCTGCAGCTTCTCGCCAACTTCCGCCAGCGTGTGCTGGTGACTGTGCCCCAGTCCAAAGCGAAGTTGGAGCACCAGGCGCTCGCGCGGGGTGAGGGTATCGAGTGCCGCCGAGACATCGCGCTTGAGCATGCTTTCGCTGGCTGCCTCGTAGGGCGTTTCGGAAACTTCATCGGCGATCAGGTCGCCGAGGCTGGTCTCGTCCTCGCTGCCAATCGGGGTTTCGAGCGAAATTGTGCGCTGCGCCGCCTGGATAATCTGCTGAATCTTTTCGGGCGCGACGGCCATCGCCTCGGCAACCTCTTCCGGGGTTGGCTGGCGGCCGAGCTCCTGGGCGAGCATGTTCAGCGTTTTTCGGTAGCGGGAGATCGAATCCCCCATGTGAACTGGAAGACGAATCGTTCGGCTTTGGTCCGCAATGGCACGGGTAATCGCCTGGCGAATCCACCAGGTGGCATACGTACTAAAGCGGAAACCCTTGCGCCAGTCGTACTTTTGCACCGCGCGCATCAGGCCGATATTGCCTTCCTGGATCAGGTCGAGCAATGTCAAACCACGATTGACATAACGCTTGGCAATCGAGACAACCAGGCGGAGGTTGGCGCGCACGAAAAGCTGCGTCGCCGCCATATCGCCATCTTCGACGCGTTTGGCAAGCTCAATTTCCTGTGCGTGGGTCAACAGGGGAGTCTCAGCGATCTCCCGCAGGTAAAGACGCACTGGGTCGTTGATGAAATTCGGGTCGAGGCGCTGGAGCACATCGAGATCGCGTTCCAGATCGACTTCGGGTTCAACATCCTCCGCCAGCTGCGTTTTCAGCTCTTCGGGGATATCGAGTTTTTCCTCAGGCGATACAACTGCGTCTTTGACCAGCTCGTCCAGTTTGTCGACCCCGTAGGTCTGAATCGAATCGCTCATGGGCGCAATACTCCTTCTGACACTGGTCTTCTGCCGCGACCCAGTGCCCTTGGATCAGGTCTCACATTTCGAGAGGCAAAGCTTTTGGTGACCAGATCGAGCGGCATTACCCACCCTCGAGGGCAATTCGCAACGTCTAGCCAACATAATATACGTTTGTGACGGCGCTCTGGATCCATCGGCAGTCTCTCGTTCTGACGGGACTTGACGGGAACTCAGGTACGCGTAATGCTCATTCAGTGCAAGATCGTTACATCTTTCACAAACAAGGCATTATATCAGAATTAAATGAAAAACCAATTATACGTACACATGGCTGGGCGAGCATATTCGCGGAGATTTGCGCACAAGGCGACCTTTTCAAAAAAAAACGCGACGGGGCACTCCCCGTCGCGATCGATTTGTCGGAATCTGGGAGATTAGTGTGAGCCGCAACCGCAACCATGTGCGGTCTCCTCGTTCGCACCGGTGTCGAATGAATGGCCGCAGGAGCAGGAGGCGACTGCGTTCGGATTGCGCACGGTGAACCCACCGCCCATCAACGAATTGACGTAATCGACCTCAGCGCCCTGGAGATACATGCCGCTGAACGAATCGACCAGCAGCTTGACACCGTCGGTCTCGATGATGGTGTCATCGCTCTCGGCGAGCTCTTCGACCGTCATTCCATATTGCAGTCCCGAGCATCCACCCGGCGCCACGAAAACGCGCAGCATCTGATCGGGGGTTCCCTGCTCGTCTAAAAATTCCCTGAGCTTGGAGACCGCCTCTGGCGTCATCGAGATCAAGGGCTCTGTCGCAACTGACATAATGTTGATTCCTTTCGGGTTTTCTTGGCACAAACCCGGCATTCGTACGCCAAACGAGCGCTCCGTAGATTCGTGCTTACTAAATGATAGCGGAGGGTTTCTCCCTGTCAAGCATTGCGAGAGGTTCTGTCATGGCGAACGGTCGGCGATTTGCCCGAGAATCTGTGTTCTCCGCTTTGTCTCACCCGCCGATTCGCAGCAGGAAAGATACCCAGCTACGGTGGGGGCGCCAGCTTTCCGCGATTTCGTGATGCCGCTCCAAGTCGGTAACTCCATACAGCCGGCACAAAATGCCGTGCAGGATCGGCTCGTGCATAGGAAAGATGTCGGGGTTGCCAGCTCCGCGAGCGAGGATCAGCTCGGCGGAGAAGGGGCCAATTCCCGGAATGGCACGTAATGCAGCCGATCCATCATTCTGGGAAAGGCTGGCCAGCTTCTCGCAATCAAGCGCTCCCTGCAGCGCCGCGTCGGCCAGTCCGTGCAACCATTCGATCTTTTGCAGCGGAACACCCTGGATCTCGGCGAGGCTGCGCATCGTCGCCGGACCTGGAAATCCGTGGATGGTCGACCCGTTCGGGCAAACGACGGCATGGCCGTGCGCTTCCGACAGGCGGCGTTTGATCGCCAACGCCTGCACCCGGCGGGTTCGTTGCGACAGGATCGACCAAACCCCAGCCTCCCACGCTGTCGAAAACGAAACTGGCCGTACCCCGGGGTTGTCCCGCTGCAACTGGCCGACCACCAGATCCCGCTCGCCGATCTCAAGATAGCGGCGAATATCCAATTTCAGGCCGAGGATTCGTTCGAGGTTCAGCTGAATCGCGCTATCACTGGCGTCCTCCGGATTGGAGAGGATGTCGACCCGCAGTTCGGCCCCATGTTGGGAGAGATGCAGCCCAACTGGTTCCCAACTGTCATCGAGGGAAAACGCCAGATCGAGCCCACCTGAGTCACCACTGACAGACATGGCCCGGAACCCGGTCAAAAAGGCGATGGTCTCGGATAGGTCGAAACCGTCCGGCCGCGAAATCTCGAAGGCTGGCATTCGGTTAACTCACTTACCGCGCGCGGAATGCATCCGCTACGGTTGCCAACGTCTGGAACTCGGCTCCCGCGGCACGGAAGTGGGCGATCAACCGTTCCAACATCAGTAACCGGTGACCGCGCCCGATCACCTGGGGGTGCATGGTGAGCGTGAAGACGCCGTTGGGAATCTCGCGCACCATGAAGTCGAACTCGTCCCGCCAGATCTCTTCCACCTTCGATGCCGCCGAGAGACCAGGCGACACGCGATTCGACAGGCGAATGTATTCGAAGTGCGGGAAGTCGTCCAACAGCCAGGAAACCGGCATCTCCACCAGATCGACGGTGGGTCCGAATCGGTACGGTCCGTCCGGATCGATGACATCGCCGCTGCGGCACCAGTAGGGAGTGAAGTCGTCGGCCATCAGCGAGCTTTCGTAGCGAAAGCCGTAGTGCAACAGCAAATCGATCGTGTGCGGGCTGTTGTCCCAGGCCGGCGAGCGATAGCCGATGGGCCGCACCCCAGCGATGGACGCCAATGCTTCCAGTCCGCGTTCCATCACGCGCGCTTCCTCATCGGGTGAAAGATCGATCGGGATTTCATGCAGGTAGCCGTGATGCCCGATCTCGTGCCCGGCGGCGGCAATCGCCCGGGTCTGCGCGGGATATGTTTCGGCCGTGTGTCCGGTGACGAAAAAGGTGGCTGGAATCGCTTCCCGCTCGAGCAGCTTGAGAATGCGCGGTATGGCGACGGCCCCGAACTCGCCGCGCGAGATCATCGAGGGCGATTTCGCGCCCATTGGCCCAATCCAGAGCGAAATGGCGTCGAAATCGAAGCTCAGACAAACGATAGGGTGGGTCATGGTTGCCATCCTCGCGCGGCGGTTTCCTGCATCAGCGCATCCCAGGCCGGTTTCGGAGCGCCGTCACTGTCCCAGGTGCGCAATCCAATCGATCCAATGAAGGTCGCGTATCGATCCTGGTCGTTGCCGTAGAACGCGCCGATAGCTTCGACCTGACCGTGCGAATAGTCATGCTCGACCGACAGTGTGATCGAGCGGATCTGCGTCCTGTGATCGTCCCAGGCCGCAAACAGCGCGTGAATGAATTTTGCCTGGAGCTCGCCCGAGCTGCCGTTGGCCTGGCTCGATGGGAAACCCGCTTCGACGATGCGGATGATCCGATTGGGGTAGAGCGCGGTGAGCGTATCGAAGTCGCTGGCGATTTCGGAAGGATCGCGCGCCATTAATCCATCGAGCGGGTAATACGAGGTCGCGATGACGTCGGTCACCGCATCGATTGCCGACCAATGGGCGGGATCGGCCATGCGGCTATAGGTCGTGCTCTGGACGCCGACCTCGATCTCGGGCCGAATGGTGTGGACATAGTCCGTGACCGCGGCGGTGAATGCGGCGAACTCCTTCCAGGTGTCGTCATCGTTTCCAAGCAACGCGTCGACTTCCACCCCGACCAGCAACAGGCCAACATCGGCCCCAGCCAGCATCGACATCACATGGTCGATCAGATCGAGATAGCGTTGGATGACTTCGGGATCGTCGAAATCGCGTCCAGCCAGGTCGCTGGGCATGACCAGCCGGTTGCTGGCGATCGGCGTGATCGCGATATCGAGCGCCATGCCCATTGCCGGGAAATAGAGCGCCGCCATCGCCAACGTGCTGTCGTCGTATTCTCCAGGTTCCGGTTCCAGCAGCCCCCAGGCGTAGGTGATCGGCACTCTGGTAACCCCGGCCGCATGCGCCAGTGACGATGCCCGTTCGGAGTCGCCGTCCTGCGCTGCCGTCAGCACCATGCCGAGCCAACGGCCGTCGGCCTGATCGGCCAGCAGGGGCATGCTGGAAGGGAAAAGAAAGAGAATCGCAAGCGCAAGTGCGCGGAAGGGTGTCATAGGCCGCCAGGGTACATGGGTCGCCGGTATCAGGACACGCGCCTTGCCCTATGACCATTCGCGTACATCATAATGAATTCGTGCGGTTTGGCGCGAATGGCCAGCTACTCATTGACTCGAATGCCGCACCGAGAGGATGTCCCATGACTGAAGCAATAACTCCGATTTCGATTGCCTTTCCCAGCGATGTGTCCGCTCGCCCCCGTTTGCGTCTGACACTGGCGCCGATTCGCTTGCGAATCACCGCCGCCGATCAGGACGAGTGGCTCACCGGCACGTTTACCGATCCGACCGGCCAAATGCCACTAACCGTGCAAACCGACGGCGCCAATGTACGCATCACTTCCAGCAAAAAGGTGACCGCGTTTCGCCGATTCCAAGCGCCGGTCCTCGAGCTCAAGCTGAGCACCCGCCGCCCCTTTGCGCTGACCATGGATCTCGGTGCATCCGATCAAACACAGGTCGATCTCGGCGGCATTCCGCTGCAGGAAGTCGATATCAAGATCGGTGCGGGTCAGGCGAAGTTCGACTTCTCCCTGCCGAATCCACAGGAGATGGATTCGTTCGCGCTCAAAGCCGGGGCCGCAGAGCTCGCGGTGACCGGGCTGGGGAATAGTGGGGCCCGCAAGGTGGATATTGACGGCGGCGCCGCGTCGGTCAGCATCGACTTCGGGGGCCGCCTTGCGCGCGATCTCGATGCGGCGATCCGTACGGGGATGGCTTCGTCGGAAGTGGTGGTCCCCAAGACGACGGCCGCCCGCATTCGTACCAAGACGGCGCTTGCTGGCGTCACGGTCGGCGATGGATTTACGGTCAAGAATGGCGCATACAGCACGCTCGCGCTTCTCGGTGGCCAGCAACCGGTGCTGACCGTCGACCTGCAGTCGGCGCTCGGATCGGTCGCGATCAAGATGGACGACACGATCGCGCTTCCCGCCTGATCGTCGAGATCAAATCGAACAGAACGAAACGAGGACTCGGCAGCCTCCGGCTCCTCGTTTCATTGCCTTCTTGGCGGAAATTCAGAGAGAAGTCGTGTGCGCGGCCGCCAGATGCCAAAGAAGGGAGCCGCTCGCCACCAGCAGCGACATACCGAAGCGGTCGATAAGCGCGGCTGGAGGTGAGCGATCGAGCGGTGAGACTCGAATTCCATCTTGCGGCGTGCTCGCCAGATAGGGAACCCTTCCAACGTAGAGTTTCGCGGCGCAATGACAAGATCGAGCTCGTCACCCGCCTCGGGCTGTTCCATTCCGAATCGGCGGATCAAATCCAGCATCCAAGAGCGCGGCGCGTCATCAGGCTGTGGTTCCTGAAAGAGCGGGCTGGCATCCATCTGCGCGGCCCGCTCCTGGAGCAACGCTCCCGAACGCTCGGATGCGGTCACTGCCAATGCTGCGTCCAGCGAGCAACTTCCAGCGAAGAGAGAGCTGGCGGACGCGAAGCTGCTGTACTGTAGGTAACAGGTCATAGCTCCACTGGATCG
>JBBQPB010000069.1:0-8507 GCA_038331435.1 Thermomicrobiales bacterium
ATGATCCGAATGTGGCCGACCGGGAAAGCGGACGACTCCTGCTCTCGTTCAATCAGCCCTATGTCAACCATAACGGGGGAACCATCAAGTTCGGTCCGGACGGGTATCTATACATTGCGGTCGGTGACGGTGGACTGGGCGGCGATCCATATGGCAACGCCCAGCGCACCGATACCCTGCTCGGGAAACTTTTGAGAATCGATGTCAATCCGTCCGGATCCCTGCCCTACAGCATTCCATCTGATAACCCATTTGCCGACGCTGGCGTCGTGCAGTCCAATGGGATCAGCGATGTTATCGGCGAGACGTCCGGTCTTAGCCTGGAAGCTGCGGATTACCATCCCGGAGCTCGACCGGAAATTTGGGCTCTTGGCTTGCGCAACCCATGGCAATTCAGCTTCGATCGAGAGACGAACGATCTGTACATTGCTGATGTCGGACAGGTAGCGTGGGAAGAAATCAACTTCGAGCCGGCAGGAACGGAGGGTGGGCAGAATTACGGCTGGGATTGGCTGGAAGGTTCACATTGCTATCCATTGACTGTCACGGAATGCGCCCGATCCCAGGTCGGTGTCCTGCCCGTCGCGGAATACAGGCACGGAACCGACGGCTGCGATATCACCGGCCTTGGCATTTATCGGGGTGACACATACCCGGAGATCGACGGTATCTATCTCGCCTCTGACTGGTGCTCCGGCAAGATCTGGGGCTTAGAGCGCGATCAGGACGGAAATTGGCAATTCGAACAACTTCTCGATACGGAGCTCCTCTTGACCGGAGGCGGCGAGGATCCCAGCAATGGTGACCTCTACCTGACCGCGTGCTCGTGTCAATTCAACCGGCAGTACGACGCCTTCGAGAACCCGCAGGGCACAGTGTGGAAGCTGGTCACCACTGATCAGGTACCGGATGGAGCCGTGACGGCACCGCTGACGCCCACAGAAGGAGACGCTGCGACTCCAACGGCGAATGGAGAGACGGTGGATACCGCCGAGGCAACCCCCGCCGAAGGCTAATCCACAACAGTTCTAGCTCTGGGTGACCGACTTGTAGGTCACCCAGAGCCAGGAGCTTGCAAAGCAGTTGCGCTGTCAGATAACCAGAAATAGCGAGACAGAATTCGCATCCAAAGATGCTTAGAGCGCACCTATTCATGACCCGCTCGTCAATGGCCCAGCCGAAGGCGGCGAAAATGCGCAGGTTCGCGCCCTACCCGGAGGACGAATGTCCACCGGGTTCCTTTTAGATCCTTTTCGGCGCTCGACGTTTCGGTGGCAGTGAATGCCTCGCGTTTCGCAGTTTTCCCATTCGTCATCTAAACGATCATCACCCTCGTCGCTTCGAACCCCAGCGAATCCCTCACACCGCCAAGTCGCGAGATGGCCGGTGATGCTCTTAGTTTCCTGTGACAATGTTTTAGGTATCGAATAGGACTTTCTGACCAATCACAGGAGTGGCGCGTGCGATATATCGACGAGGTTCAGATCAGGGACATTGCAATCGGTTCTGCGGTGCTTGGCACGGGTGGAGGTGGAAACCCTTATCTCGGCACGCTCAATGCCATTCAGGCTATTCGCAAGCACGGCAACCTTGAACTCTACACTGTCGATGAGCTCCCGGAGGAAACGTTGGCAGTTTCTCCTTTCGCGATCGGTTCTCCAGTTCCCTACATCGAGCGCCTCACGCTGAACGATGAGCTGATGGCGGCATTCAAGTCCATGTCGCGCTACTTCGGTAAAGAGATTGGCGCCATTTTCTCATCCGAAATTGGCGGTGCGAATTCGGTGATACCGCTGGCGCTCGCGCGGGAGCTGGGACTTCCGGCGCTCGATTTAGATGGAATGGGCCGAGCGTATCCGGAGGTTCAGCTGTGCACCTTCACGCTCTACGGACACTCGGCTTCGCCACTGGCGGTAGCGGACGAACATGGCAACGTCGCCGTGTTGGAAACGATCGACAACTTTTGGGTCGAGCGGCTCGCACGCCCGATTGCCGTCGAGATGGGCGCCATCGCGGGGGCAGTCGGATTTCCGATCACGGTTCGAGACTTGAAAGAAGCCGCGGTCTTGAATACTGTCACTTATGCGGAGACGATCGGGCGGACGATCCGGGAAGCCCAGGAGGCACATCTCGATCCAATCGAGGCTGTGCTTACCGCAACGAGCGGGTTCCTGCTCTTCGAGGGGCGGATTGTGGATGTGCAGCGCCGCATCGAAAAGGGTTGGTCGCTGGGCGAAGTGGGCATCGCGGGCGTCGATGACTACGCGAATAGTCAGATGGTGGTGCAGTTCCAGAACGAGCATCTGGTCGCGATGCGGGATGGCGAAGTGCTGGCATCGGTGCCGGATCTGATTGCCATTCTGGATTCCGATCGAGGTTCGCCAATCACCACCGAGGAGCTGCGATACGGCTTCCGGGTGGCGGTGATCGCAATGCCGTCCGACGAAAAGTGGCGCACCCCGGCCGGCATCGAACTGGGCGGTCCGCGGCACTTCCATTACGACATCGACTTTGTACCCGTCGAGGAGCGCTTCGGAGCGAATGGGCAGCGGTAGTCACCCAAGAGCAAGATCGGTCGACAACGACGTACGAAACCAGTGACCTGAAAGCGACTGCTGGTCAGAACACACGCGTTGGAGGCGGTCGGGTTCCTGCTTCTGCTATATGTGGCAGCGACCGGCGAACCTGACGCGTGTGCGCTTGCCTCATTTGGATCGGACAAGGGCAGGTAGGCCGATTTCAGAGAAGGCTCTGGAATCGCGGAACTTGCCGCAGTTGCGTACTACGAATGTTTAGAGGCTTGCCGAAATTGGTTCACGGCGAAACTCCACGAATGGGTATCTCCTGAGTAGTTCCCCGAGAACGAGCAGTTCGGAACTTTTGCTCGTAAATGTCTGCACATCAGGCAACTCCATTCCGGCCGCCGACCACATCGCCGGCGGCTTCTGTCAACGATAGACATATCGGAATTCCATTGTTTGCATGGAACATGCGTTTTTGTCCTATGCAAACGATGCTCTGGTGATGACTCTGCTTCACCGGCAAACTGTGTGCATCGGTGCAATTCCTCCTGAACGTGACGCACTGATCTTTGGGGAGCAGACGGCATCCACCACGATAACCAGCTGCCACCGAAGCACGTGATCTAGCAATAAGGAGGCCATAATGGTCGCTTCAATCGACGTTTTCGCTTCTCCGTCGCTATTTTCCGACGAGAATGTGCGCATTCCGGCGGAGCTCAAAGCACAATCCAGTGTGTTCGAACTAAGCACTGTTGGCGATGCTCGGCAGGCACTGGCCCGGTTGCGTGAGCTGCGCCGCGATTTCGATGCCGGCATGCAGCGAAGTCGCTCGGCTGGCACGTCTGATCGGTTCATGTCAATCGCGCAGCCCTGCAAAGGCGAAGAGATGCTGTCAGGGCTTTCCAATATTCAACGAATGCGAACAATTCGCAGCGAGATCGCCTATCTCGAAGATCTGATGGTGCGTATTGCCGAGCGAGAGTTCCAAATGGACGAGCTTCGGCATAACTCCTATCTCACTTGCATCGGGGAATGGTCGGAGCGGGGCTCACAGCGACCGGTGATTTAAGGAATCGCACGGTCTGGCACGTGAGGTACTATCACCTCATCAGATATCGAAACACCCGCGTCACTCGCGATCGAGTTTCTCCCCGTGCCAGACCGTATGATCAGTGTCAGCGGGAACGCTGAACATCCCAGGCTGCGAACCCGCATCAAAGGATTCGACCGCCTGCTCGATGGCGGGCTGCTGGCCGGTGATGCTTATCTTGTATCTGGCGGTCCTGGAACTGGTAAAACCACACTCGGGAATCAACTTGCCTTTCAACATGCGGCCGCAGGCGAATCGGCAATTATATTCATGCTCAGAACCGAACCTCATGAATGGATGCTCGCCCATTTGGGCGGTTTCGATTTCGTGCGGCCCGAGCTGATCAACAAGCACATTCACTATGTGAGTCTGCTGCGTCAGCTCGAGAACGATGGCCTCAATGGCGTTCTCCAATCGATTCAGGCGTCAGTGCGCGAACATGATGCAAGTCTGATCGTGTTGGATGGCGCTGGCCTGGTGGAACCCTCCAGCGAATCGGAACCGGGTTACGGACGTTTCGTGCTTGACTTACAGGCGCGGGCCTCGATGCTGAATTGCACGAGCGTGCTACTTTCAGCGAAGACTGCTCAGACGGTTCTCGCTCCCTATGTCGACGGGGTGATCGAGCTCGACTTCGAACCAGTCGAATCCCGCGATCTACGCTGCATTCGAGTCTCGAAACAGCGAGGCGCCCGACATTTGAACGGTCGCCATCAGTTCGCGATTGAACGCTCCGGGGTAACTGTGTTTCCCCGTTTGGAATCGGTATCCAGTGCTGTCAATCCACCCTGGATTGAATCGGTGCGACGAATGTCTACCGGTGTCACGGGGCTCGATCTGATGCTTGGGGGCGGACTGATCGAAGGAAGCACGACTGCCCTTTTCGGCACGCCCGGAATCGGGAAAACCCTGCTCAATCTGCAATTTCTGGGTGCTGGCGCCCTCGAGGATGAAACCGGTCTTCACGTGACGTTCCATGAATCTGCGGAGATTCTGACGGCAACGAGTGACCGGCTCGGGCTTTCTTATGGAGATCAGTTTCGGTCCGGATGTGTGCGCGTCAAACGAGAGCCAAAACTGGAGCGGTCGCCAGATGCGTGGGCGTGGTCTGTGCTGGAAGCAGTCGATGAAATTCGCCCGGCACGTTTGACGATCGACGCATTTACCGATGTCGCGCGCATGTTCGCGGTGCCGTCGCGCCAAACGAGCTTTGGGGTGGCCTTCTCTAATGAGCTGCGCAACCGCGGTGTAACGACTCTTGTGAATCTGGAGATTGACTCATTCGTGTCACAAACCGTCGATTTTCCGGTGCCACGAATTTCGCCGATGATCGACTCCGGCATTCTGATGCGGTCGGTCGAGCTTGATTCTTCGCTTCGACGCGTGGTCTCGGTGATGAAACACCGGCAAAGCTGGTTCGACCCGACGATTCGAGAATTTACGATCGATCGAGGCGGAATCTTGATCGGCGACAAATTCGGCGCATCGAAGTTATTGACTGGGAGCGCGGAACACGATCAAACGGCGTAGCGACGCTGGGCAGATGCGATACAGGTTGAAAATGTGGGCATTGCGTTTGCCTCATTGAGGCAATTTGACTCGGGGCTTTTCGATCGAATCGATAAATGCGAGAAGCTGGCGTGAGTCAATTGGCTTTTCGAGGTATGGCCCCTCGACCTCCACATCGGGCAACCCGGAACCCATGAATACCAGCACAGGGGTTGGGCGCATCGATGCTATTCGCTCGATAAGCATTTCCGGTTCGAGGCCGGGAAGCGAGATATCGACGATCACGATTTCCGGGGTCGATTCCTCAAGCGCGCCGGTGAGGGTTTCCAGGTCGTAGGCAGGCGCAGCACAATAGCCATAATCGCCAAGCAGCGAAACGATAGCTTCCACGCTTATTGGTTCGTCGTCAGCAATCAGGATGGGAACCGGGGCATGGCGTTCCGGGCGTTCAGCCGCTGCCACCTGGGCGGATTCTTCGTCGGTGAACCAACCAGCGTCTATGAGCAGGGTACCGATGGAGAGACCAAGTGCGGCAGCAATCTGGTGCAATCGCTCGAGGCGCGGGAAGAGAATCTTCCCCCGTTCCAGGCGAGAAACGTCGGATTGACGCACGTCCGGACCGATGCGTTCGGCCAGCTCTTCCTGGCTCATTCCCAGTTCCAGTCGACGCAGACGAATCGCCTCACCAAGGGAACGGCTTTCGGTCATCTCAAGAGACCTCAACTCTACGTTTCGAGCGATTTTCAATCAGGCGCATTGTACGCGTTCCGACTTGCCGTGCAACCTTATGAATTCCCGTCATCACTGGAACGTACCATGCTCACGAGAAGTTGAAACTGGGTACCATACTTACAATCGCTCTAGGGCTGACGATCGATTTCGCTACCCAGATGCATTCGTTCTGCAGTTTCGATGTGGCCTGGCGACGAAGATGGTGGTTGCAAGACTATGAACATGAGTCAACTCAGCGCTCGACCCGAGTCATGGCGCGGCGATGTGGTTATCGTCGGCGGAGGAATTCTGGGACTGGCCGTGGGGCGCGAGCTGCTGCTACGACAGCCGGGCACACGCCTTGTCGTCCTCGAAAAAACATCGGAACTGGCCGGTCAGCAAACCGGTCACAACAGCGGCGTCATTCATAGAGGGATCTATTACAAGCCAGGATCGCTCAAAGCGCGCTTGTGCGTCGCTGGGGCTGCCGAACTGGTGTCCTATTGCGAGGAACAGGGAATTCCATTCCGGCTTTGCGGCAAGATGATTGTCGGGACCGACGAGGATGAGCTGCCGCGCCTGGACGATTTGCTGCTGAGAGCTCGAGCAAACGGAGTGCCGGGCATACGGCTCGTGGATACCGACGAATTGAAGGAACGTGAACCCTATTGCCAGGGGATTCGCGCGCTTTGGTCGCCCAAAACCGGCATCGTGGACTATCGCCAGGTATCGGCGGCGTATGCTCGCGAAATCGAAGAGATGGGCGGCGAGATTCGGCTGAACGCCGAGGTTTCTGGATTCCAGCGGTTTGGCAAGAACTCGGTGGTCCGTGCAGGCGATAGTGAATTCAAGGCACCCGCTATTGTGACCTGTGCCGGGTTGTATGCGGACCGGGTGGCGGCCCTTTCCGGGGCAGCAGCGTCGCCAGTGATCGTGCCATTCCGGGGAGACTATTTTGTCCTTCGACCTGACCGGCGCTATCTGGTGAACTCGAATATCTACCCAGTGTCGGATCCGCGATTCCCGTTCCTTGGCGTCCACTTTACGCCGAGGGTGAATGGTGAGATCTGGCTCGGGCCGAACGCGGTGCTGGCATTCTCCCGGACGGGATATCAGTTCACGAGTTTGAACCTCGGTGATTTGCGGGACACGTTCGGGAGCAGCGGCTTCCGCACCTTTGCGCGGCGCAACTGGCGCACCGGGATCTCCGAGATGGAACGCGACCTGCGCAAATCGAGTTTTCTGAAGAGTCTGCAACGATACATTCCTGAGCTGACCGAGGCAGATCTGCTTCCCGGGCCTTCGGGAGTACGTGCTCAGGCGCTGACCAATCAGGGCGATATGGTGGATGACTTCGTCATCGACGTGCAACCGGGCATGTTGCATCTGCGGAACGCACCGTCACCGGCCGCAACGTCTTCGATGCAAATCGGCCGGTATGTCGCGGATCGGCTGGCCGAGCAGTTTCCCGAGTATGCGGGGCGGGCATCGGTCGCTGGACTTGGCTCGTAAAAGCGAACCATCCCGGACGATTATTTGCATTGACGGAGTTTCCCGAAAATTCAGGTTCCATAGGGTTAGCATTGCAGGGAAACGCCGTACGCGCATCGTGATGGTGTTGCAGTCACTGCATTGACGAGATCTGTCATGACCCAGGTCAGCGATCGGAAGGAGCAGCCCGGTGTCACGCTGGACTGATGACGAGCCGGAGTAGCGCAGCGAGGGAGACCACGGACCAAACGCCTTCGAGGAGTATGAAGCCCCATTCTCGGCCGAGTAGTGCAACGATCAGCAACAGGCCAGATCCCAACGCGTTCAGCAAGAGATAGGGAGCCTCCTCGATGCGAAGACGTCCGAGTTGGAGTCCAGCGAAGCCCCCGAGCACCATGAACGCACCCAGGAGCTGGACGGCTTGCTCGATCATGCGAGTCCCTCGTCTTTGCGTGATGCCGAGGTGAAGGACCGAACCAGATTGACAAGCGAGATCAACGCCCAGGTGCCGTTGAGGAGCAGGAAACCCCATTGGCGGCCGCTTACTGCATTGGCTGCAAGGAGCGCCGATCCCACCAGGTTGATGAGCAAGTAGGTTTTCGAGCTCGTGTCGATCTTGCCGAATTGGCCAAGCACAAAGCCAAGCAGGACGAGAAGGGCGCCGGCAATCTGGAAATATTGATCCATTCGATCAAGCGTCTCTCACGTCGCTCGTCATGAAACTCATGGCCTATTTCCGCTTCTTGCGGTTGGCTTCGACCATGCGATGCATTTCGTCGATAAAGCGGTCTTCGTCTTGAATTTGAATTTTGTAGGCGTCGTCGTCCAGCGATGGGGCAAGTGGGAGTTGAATGGTGATCCATCCTTCTTCTGCGCCGCGGCAAACGAGATCGGTGACTCGCGACTCGAACCGACCATAGGTCATGTCTGGTTCGAGAACGCGGAAGTACCCCTCGCCCAATCCATTGCGGGTCCATATCATGCGCACAAGCTGGCGGTGCTTGATGCGCAGATCCGACGCAACAAGCTCAGTTGCCATTAGCCCACGCAGGACAGCCGACATCTTTCCCATCTCGCGCATCGGAGCGCCGCAGACGGGACAATCTCCATTTTCGGAGTCGGAGTGTGAGAAGCTGCGGCGACATGGGTCGCACCAGAGAAAGGTCTTTGGATTAGTGGTGTCA
>JBBQPB010000070.1:0-8363 GCA_038331435.1 Thermomicrobiales bacterium
CGTTGGGTTCCATGGCCTGTGCTTCCACGTCGCCGGTGCTGACATGGGCTGCCCACTGGTGAAACCCCGGTTGCAGCTCACCGAGCATCCTTGCCCAGATCGCGTTCTTTTCCTCCACCGGGAAACCGTAGCCGTCGATGATCGGCGTATCGTTCGCTGGCTTACCGGAAGCAATCAGCGTTTCCCGCAACGCTGGTTTATTCACGCGCATGGACAATCCATACTCCTCGCAAAGCTGAAGCGTCAAATCCAGAATGTCCGGCCGGCCCCCGTCCAGTACGCAATGCCAGTCGAGATGAGTCGGCTGCAACGCGAATGCCAGCACCCGCTCGATCTGCGCGCGGAACTCACGCTCGACATCGCCAAGGTCCGCCTGGGCGTAAAGCTTGGGAATCTCCGAATGAGAGAGGAAGAAACCGTCGGGATTCACAATCGAGGGCACGGTGTCCTTCGAAGCCACCGGTCCCCAGCGGTACCCCGGCATCTCGTTGATCAATGTGAGATGCACTCCAAAAGGAAGTGACGGGTCGTCTCGCAGCAGCCTCATCGCCTCCCACGCCCATGGACAGCACGCCATAAGGCTGGTGGTGGTGACGATCCCGTTGCGCATGCCTTCGACGGTTGCGACATTGATCGAATGGCACATCCCAAAATCGTCGGCGTTGATGATGAGCAGGCGGGTATCGCTCGGATATCCCAGCAGCTCGAGATTGCCGGGAGATTCTGTCATGTGAATTCGCCTTTCAGTTTTTGCGACTCGCAAGCCAAGTGCGACCAGCGATACAGCAGAATATCCTGCGTGACGATACCGGTGGACACGGTGTTCTCTAACAAGAGTCAGCGAAATGACTTCGCAATTTGCTACGAACCTACACCAAAGTGGTATGGATTTTCGTATCAAGTCATGCGCAAGATAGGATTGATACTGGACCTGACAAACAGCCCCGGTATTAGTCCCATGCACGAGTGCTGCAGACATCGCTCCTCAGGTGGTACAGCCGAAATATTCGACTCACCGGTCCACGACACAGGAAGGCCAACTCAGCATGAGCCCATCCAATTCGCCCATGCAGCGCTGGGAATCGGCGGCGGCATCGAATCCAATCTTGACGTTTCTCGATTCCATGCTGCGCGGATTTGGACAGGTCATGTTCCAGAACAGCCCAATAACGGGGCTGTTCTTTTTGATCGGGCTTTTCGTCGGGGGCTTTGAGTTTGGCGCCTATGCTCTGCTGGCCTGCGCAGTAAGTACCGCCACGGCGTATTGGCTTGGCGTTCCGCATGACTCTATCGGTGCCGGTCTCTATGGGTATAACGCGGTATTGGTCGGCGTTGCGTTGGCGTTCTATTTGGACGACACCTGGATGTTGGTGCCATATACGGTGCTGGGCGCCGCTGCCGCCTGTATTGCATCCGCTGCCCTTGGCAATATCCTCGGAACTTGGCAAATCCCAGCACTCACCGGGCCGTTCGTGGTCACGATCTGGTTGTTCGCTCTTGGCATCTATGGCTTTTCGCAAATCGAAGGAAGCGCGAACTCGCAAGCTCCGGCACTTCCCGCATTGATGGAAGGTGGCCGCGCATCGTTAAGGTTCACGAACATCTACGAAGGTTTATTCAAAGGCGTTTCCGAGGTCTTCTTCCAGAACAGCATCTGGGTTGGCATCATTTTCCTGATTGGTATCTTTCTCTCAAGTCAAATCGACGCGGCGTTGGCCATCGCCGGAAGTGTGATTGGACTTGCAGCCGGCTGGTTCCTGGGCGTCGACCAGAACTCGTTGTCGCTCGGGCTGATGGGTTACAACGGCGTGCTGACGATGATCGCGCTGGCAGGCCTGTTCTATGCACTCGACTTCAATTCGATCATTGTTGCGGCAATCGCGGTGGTCGTTACCGTCGTCGTGTCAATCGCATTGACCACCCTCGCCGCCCCCTATGGTGGGCATATTTATACGGCTCCGTTTGTGCTCACGACCTATGGGTTGATCGCGGCCAAACCCTTCTTGCATCGGTTGAAAGCAGTTGCTCCGGCAGATTCGGCCACGCCCGAGGGCTCGATCAACCTCTACCGGCGCATTCATTGGTGGGACAAGCGTGGTCAGTAGATGCGGAGAACTACATCTATGATTCGGAATTCAACTTGTGACGATCCGAGAATCGGACCGAATCGTAAAGAAGGGAGCTGAAACGTGAATCTTGCACCTCGAGAGATCGACAAGCTGATCGTTTATCAGGTGGCGGACCTGGCGCGCAAGCGTATGGCCCGCGGAACAAAATTGAACTATTCCGAGGCGGTGGCGCTGGTTACCGAGGCGATCCTCGAAGGTGCCCGTGACGGAAAGAGCGTTCCAGACTGTATGGTGATTGGCCAGAAAGTGCTCACCCGCGATCAGGTGATGGCCGGCGTACCGGAGCTCATAACGCTCGTTCAAGTCGAAGCCACGTTCCTGGATGGCACCAAGCTGGTTTCGTGCCACACACCGATCGCCTGACCAAAGGGAGGGTAACTACATGGTAAACATTCCCGGACAGATCTTTTTTGGCGACGGTGACATCGAGCTCAACGTCGGCCGTCGCACCGTTTCGCTGACCGTCAAAAACACCGGTGATCGTGCCTCTCAGATTGGTTCGCACTTTCACTTCTTCGAGGTAAACCGCGCGCTGGATTTCGATCGGCCGCAGGCCATGGGTATGCATCTGAATATTGCGGCCGGCACCTCGGTTCGCTTTGAGCCGGGCCAGGAGCGCGTGGTTCAGCTCGTCGAGTACGCCGGTTCAAAGCGAGCCTACGGGTTCAACATGCTCACCATGGGCAGCACAACCGGCAAATGGGACGTCAAGCTCGCCATCGACAAAATGAACGAGCTTGGGTTCAAGTCGACACCTGAAGCTGAGATGGAGTCGGAAGCAGAGGCTGCCGCCTCTGCGGCCAAGAAAGCATCTGGCACGCAGAAGAAAGGAAGCAACTAATGGTTTCGATCCCTCGCAGCCAGTATGCCGACATGTACGGCCCGACCACGGGCGACAAGATTCAACTCGCCGACACCAATCTGATCATTGAGATCGAGAAGGACTTCACCGTCTACGGTGACGAGAATCAGTATGGCGGCGGCAAGTCCGCCCGAGATGGCATGGGCCTCAAGGCCGGCGCAACCCATGCGTCGGGGGCGCTCGACCTGGTTATCACCAACGCCGTCATCATCGACCCGATTCTCGGCATTGTGAAGGCCGACATCGGTATTCGCGACGGCAAGATCGCGGGCATCGGCAAGTCCGGTAATCCAGACATCATGGATGGTGTCCACCCAGACCTGGTGACATCTGCCAATACAGAAGTCATCTCGGCGGAGGGCCAGATCGTCACCGCCGGTGGCATCGACCCTCACATTCACATGATCTCACCACAGCAGGCATATTCGGCGCTCTCGAATGGAATCACAACCCATATCGGAGGCGGAACCGGACCGACCGACGGCACCAATGGCACCACCTGTACCCCGGGCCCTTGGAACATCCAGCGGATGCTGGCTGCTTATGACGGCATCCCAGTCAACGTCGGCCTGCTCGCCAAGAGCAACAGTTCGCTGCCGGCAACGTTGATCGAGCAAATCAAAGCCGGCGCTTGCGGTCTCAAAGACCATGAGGATCACGGCTCGACCCCAGGCGTCATCGACTGCACCCTGAAGGTCGCAGACGAATACGATGTGCAGGTTTGCATTCATACCGACTCGCTGAACGAGGCCGGCTATGTCGAAGACACCATCAGCGCTATCAACGGCCGTACCATTCACACCTACCACACTGAAGGAGCCGGTGGTGGTCACGCGCCCGACATCATCAAGATTGCCGGCCAGCCGTGGGCGCTCCCATCCTCGACCAACCCCACACTGCCGTATACCGTGAACTCCGTCGCCGAGCTGTTGGACATGGTGATGGTTTGCCATCACCTCAATCCGAAAGTGCCGGAAGATGTTTCGTTCGCTGAGAGCCGTGTCCGCGCTGAAACAATTGCTGCGGAAACGGTCTTCCACGACATGGGCATTCTCTCGATGATCTCGTCTGACTCTCAGGCGATGGGTCGGTGCGGTGAGAACTGGACCCGCTCGTTCCAGATGGCACATCTGGCCAAGGAACGCCGCGGTAAGCTTCCGGAAGATTCGCCAGACAACGACAACTTCCGCGTCATGCGCTATATCTCGAAGGTCACCATCAATCCGGCCATCACGCACGGAATCTCCCACGCAGTCGGATCGCTACGGGTTGGCAACATTGCAGACATCGTGGTCTGGCCGATGTGGTCATTCGCAGCGAAGCCGCGATTGATCGTCAAGGGAGGACTTGTCTCCTGGGCGCAGATGGGCGATCCAAACGCGTCACTGCCGACTCCGCAACCGGTCTATTTCCGTCCGATGTATGGCGCGTATGGCATGGCAAATGCGTTGGGCCGTGTCAACTTCATGTCGCAGGCAGCAGTCGACGAAGGCGTTTCGGAGAAGCTCGGATTGCAATCGCCGGCTGTGGCAGTCAAGGGCTGCCGCACCGTGACGAAGTACGATCTGAAGTACAACGACAAGACCCCCGAGATCGAAGTCGATCCGGAGACCTTCAAGGTCACGGTCGATGGCGTGCACGCGCACATCGATCCGGCGGAATCGCTGCCGCTGACGCAGCTCTACTATCTCGTTTAGCCGTGTTGGGTGAAGGAGCCGGATGGATCGATCCATCCTGCTCCGCTACCGAGAAAGTCAAACATGGTTTCGAGGAACCCAGATTCGTCGAACGGCCGGTCGCATTTGGAACCGGTTTCCAATCACACTCAGCTCAGGTCGTTCCTCGGAAGCCTTCAGATAGCGGATTCGTTCTTTCCCAGTGGCCTCTTCACGCTATCGCATGGCATCGAATCGTTCGCGCAGGCGGGATTGATCACACCCCAGTCGCTTGCTGGGATCGTGGCCGATCTCGTGCGCGCCAGCGTCGGTCCATCAGACGCCGCGGGAGTCGCGATTGCCATGCGAGCGGCATATGAAGGCGACTTGCAAACGGTTGCAAAGGTCGATCAGCGTCTGACCGCCATCAAAATCACGCGGGAGACTCGGGAGACGTCGACGCGACTCGGGCGGCAGCTACTCGGACTTTCACGAGAGGTTTTCGATAGCACACTCGCGGGTGATTATCTGGGCCTGGTCAACGATCGGGCAGCCCCGGGCAACCAGGCTATTGCGCTGGCGCTGCTGAAAGCCACGCTCGGCATTCCCGTCGACGAAGCGGTAGCCGGCGAGCTGTATTCGTTCGCGGCGAGTTGCGTTGGCTCGGCGGTGCGAATGTCCGAAATCGATCATCGCAATGCGCAACGGATTCTCTTTCTTCTGCGGCCCGTTATCGAGACCGCGACCAACGATGCCCTTTCGCGAACGCTTTTCGAACTCGGTGGCTCGGCGCCCTTTGTTGAGCTCATGTCGATGCGTCACGAAGAAGCGGAGCTTCGACTCTTCTCATCCTAAAAAACTGATGCCAAATGCAGCGATTTGCATCTGAAACTGGTAGCAATACGCTGACTAAATACAATATGTTGCGCAACCACAACATGAAAGGAAGGGCTCGGAAATGACTCTGAGCGGAGAGCGAAATGTATTCAAGGTCGGTGTCGGCGGCCCGGTGGGCTCCGGCAAGACCGCGTTGATCGAATCGCTGATCCCTATGGCAATCGAGCGCGGATTCAGCCCGGTCGTCATTACGAACGACATCTACACGCAGCTCGATGCTGAGCATGTTCGCGCGGCGCTCGATGGCATTCTCTCGGCCGATCGTGTCGTCGGCGTGGAAACCGGCTCCTGCCCACATACCGCGGTTCGCGACGATCCCACCGCCAACATCGCGGCCATGGAGGAGCTGCTGGAGAAATTCCCCGATGCTGACCTCCTCTTCCTGGAGAGCGGTGGCGACAATCTCACGCTGACCTTCAGCCCGACCCTGGTCGATGCTTACATCTTTGTGATCGACGTGGCCGAAGGCGATGACATTCCGCGCAAGAAGGGCCCCGGCATCACCCATTCCGACCTGCTCGTGATCAACAAGGTCGATTTGGCGCCCTATGTACGCGTCGATCTCGATGTCATGCGGAGCGGTGCGGAAAGCGCTCGGCCGGACGGGTCGCCTTACATCATGACCAATAGCCTGACTGGAGATGGATTGCCGGAAGTGATGGAATTCATCACCACGACCAGCAAGACCGGTCGCTCGGCTGACGTTCGGCAGCTGCTGGATGCTCTTCCGGCGCACGATCACAGCCATGGCCACGAGCACGCCCACTCGCTCTAACCCATCGGCACGGCAGTACAGTACCCGGGAATCAAGCGCACGCTATGTCAAATACCAGCAAGACTTACGCTCACGACGACCCTCGGCATGCGCTGCCGGTGCCAGTGCCACGCGAGTTCGACCGGTTCGATACCGAGCTGTACGGCTCGGGCGCTGGCGGCCATGGCAAGATCGGGCTCATGGAGCTCGAGTTCAAGCGCCAGGGCGACCGCACCGTGCGTTCGAGCCACTCCTACCGGTCGCCGCTTCAGATGTTTCAGCCGATCTATCTCGACCCCCAACGCCCGGACATGCCGTTCATCATGATCCTGCAAAATGGTGGCGGCATGATCCAGGGAGATCGATACCGGATCGATATCCACGGCTTGCCAGGATCTGCCGCTCATGTGACCACGCAATCGCACGGCAAGCTCTACAAGTGCGAAGAAAACTACGTCACCCAGGTCGTCAACATCACGGCGGAAGCTGGCAGTTTTATCGAGTATCTACCGGATACGACCATCCCCTACCGTGACTCCCGATTCTTCCAGCACACCGAGTTGCATATTGATCCCACTGCCACCGCGATCATCGGAGAAATCCTCGCCCCCGGCCGCACCGCGCATAAGGGGGAGCATCACCATTACACGATCTACTATTCCCAGCTCGAAGTGACCGATCTCGACGGCAAGCTTCTGGTTGCGGATACGATCAAGCTCGAACCGAAACTACACTCGCCCAAGAGTCCGGCAATTTTGGGTGAGATGGATGCGCTCGGGGTGCTCTATATCTTCACGCGGCGGCTCCCCGCCGAGAAGCTCACACGCGTCTTGCGGCAAGCGTTGGCCAGTCACGATCAGTCGATCAGTGGCGTGAGTGCGCTCCCGAACGATGCAGGCGTCTCCGTTCGGATCCTTGGATCGACCGCCTATATTGTCGAGCGCGCTCGTACGATCGCCTGGGATGCTGCGCGCCAGGCGCTGTTTGGCGTTCCCGCTCCAAATCTGCGGAAGGCTTAAGAGACGGCTCGGAGCTCGGTTCGATGGATCCCATTCGGTTTGTTTCCACCCTCGCTGGCCTGCTGATCATCATTTCAGCAATTTACTGGGCGGCTCGCATCCTGATGGTGAAAGGAGCCGATCCTCCCTACCTTGCCCGATTGATTTTTCGCACCTCCCGGAATGGCCTCCATGTCGTCGGTGAATTGATGCGCAACGCCGAAAAGCGACGCCAGCTCTGGGCCCTCTATGTCCCGCTGAGCCTCCTGACTATCCTGGGATTCACGATTGCCATTGCAACCGTGGGCTATACATTGTTGCTGTATGGAGTGACCCAGAATTCGATAAGTTTCGCGTATGTCAACAGTGTGTCCTCGATGTCGGTCCTCGGTATTGCCGGCAAACCGAACACACTCCTGGAAACCACCATTGCAGGCATCGAAGCGTTTACCGGGCCGATATTTGTGGCGTTGCTCATCGGGTATACGGTATCGATCTATTCGGCCTATTCAGACCGTCGGGAACAACTGGATACGATGAACGTGTTGCTCAACGGCAATGACAGCGGGGTCGAACTCCTGCTGTCGGCAGCGCGCGGACAAGGGATCGAGTCCCTCGACCGAATCTGGCGTTCCTGGGCCGCGGAGTTCAAAAAGCTGGAGGAGATCTATCGCACCGTCGATGGATACCTGCTTTTTTTCGCCCCGGAAATGAGTACCCACTGGTCAGTAGATGCGCCCACGGTCCTCGATGCCGCCGCACTGCGAAACACGCTGATTTCCGGACCCCCCAACCAGGAAGCGGCCGATTGCCTTGACCAGGGATCGATCGCCATGGCATCCCTCGCGCAGCACTATCGTCATCGAGTGCTCTCGCTTCATACCTATTCCGAGCGCCAGCCAATCGATCGACTGAATTTCGATTATTGCGCTGAATCACTGGTCACCGCTGGTATCGCGACGGCCTCCGATTTGGACCAGGCTTGGATCGAGTTCCAGGCATTTCGGAGTCACTATGCCGAGCATGTCGCGACACTGACTCGCATGCTTCCTCACTATGAGAAGGTCT
>JBBQPB010000071.1:0-8342 GCA_038331435.1 Thermomicrobiales bacterium
GTCTCGCCCGAGCGCATCGGTGCCGAGGAGGTACTCCCGGCTGGGGGAGGCCTTGATATTGAAAAGATCGATCTCGTTTTGCCCATGCGGCGCGATCCATGGCGCCAGAGCGGAGAGCAACACGATGATGGTCAGCATGACTACGCCCAGCAGCGCGAGTCGCGACGTCCTGAAACGCCGCCAGGCCAGTTGTACCGGGGTGCGTGCCTGCACGAACCCGGCATCGTTCCCGAGAACTTCATCGAGTGTGACGACGCCGGTGCTCATCCGTAGCTGATCCGCGGATCGAGCTTGGCATAGACCAGATCGGCGATCAGATTGCCGATGATGATCAGCACGGCGCTGAACATCAGGATGCCCATCAGCACCGGGTAATCCCTGCGGGTGAGCGAGTCATAGAAGAGCCGCCCCATGCCGGGAAGCGAGAAGACCGTTTCGATGAAGATCACACCGGTGAGGTAGAGCGGAATATCGATCGCGGCGACGGTGACGAATGACGTCAGCGAATTGCGCAGCACGTGCCGGGAGAGCACCTGACGGTCCTCCAGGCCTTTGGCGCGGGCGGTGCGCACGTAATCCTGCTGTAACGCTTCGATGGTCGAAGAGCGGATATACCGGCTCCAGACTGCAATGCTTCCAATCGCCAGGGTGACGGCCGGCAAAATCAGATGCTCGAGCGTGTCCAGGACCCCAGGATTCTGTGGATCGTGCAACCCGCTCGAGGGCAGCCAACCGAGCTTCACGGCAAAAAGCAGCTGCAGCATGAGACCGAACCAGAAGACGGGCATGGCGAGCCCGAAATAGGCAAAAATGGCGGTCGAGTTATCGAACCAACCGTAGGGATTGACCGCCGCCACCACGCCAAAGAGCAGGGCGAAGACCAATGACAACGTCAATCCTGCGACGACCAGCAGCACCGTGTTCGGAAACGCGTTCCAGATCACTTCGGTGACCGGGCGGTTTTGTACATACGAAAGGCCGAGATCGCCGCGAAGCAGATTCTGGATCCACTTCACGAATTGCACCGGGACCGGCTGATCGATCCCTAACCGCTCCCGAATCGCCGCCAGCCGCTCGTCGGTCATGCGTGGGCTGCGAGCGTAGGTGGCGTCCGGCCCACCCGGGGCGAGCTGCATGAGGATGAACGAAACCAGCGCTACTCCGAAGAGCAGCGGAATCGCCCCCAGCAGCCGCCGCAGCAGAAAGCCGCTCATGGGTGAGCACGCCGCAGGCAGGAGGTCGCGCGCAGATCGACTTCGAGCTGCAGAGCGGATCGTCCACTCGAATGGTCACGCATAAACATCGCCCTTTACCCGAGAGATACCAACCCGAAATCGCCGTTCTCTGGGAGGGGCAACCACAGGGAGTTGCCCCTCCCGTGTGCGACGTTCCAGGTGAACCTCGAAGAGGTTGTGTCGGTGTAGCCCGGGGTTTCAATCCCAGATGATGGCACCCAGCGACGAACCTGCGCCCTGCTATTCCGTCAAGTACCACGCATTCGCGTTCCAGAAGAGCGAATTGAAGGTGGTCGGATAGTATCCACCGACAGTATTCGCCACCGCCGAGAAAATCTTGTCCCAATATAGGAAGACCACCGGCGCCTGTTCATTCAGCAGCTTCTGCGAGGCGAGGTAGGCCTCCCGGCGCTTGTCCTGATCCAGCTCGCTCACCGCAGGATCGATAATGGCGTCGATCTCTGCCTGGAAATTGAAAGGGAAGAAATAGGCTTGCACATTGCCGCCCGCGCCGGTTGGTGTTTCCGGTATGTACTGCGAACTCCAGTACCAGGTGTTGTCCGGGTCTGAGGCGTTGTACCAGGAATAGTAGCCAGCGGTCATTTTGTCCGTGAACTGATACCCCTCGGGCCCAAAGATGGTAGAAACATCTTCGAACTTCTGCTCGGTCTTGATCCCGATGTCCCCCCATGCCTGCGCCACCACCTGCAAGACCAGCTCGTTCTGCTTCTCGCCCGACGGCGCCCAAAGCTCGATCGCTAGCGGTTTCACTGGGCCGCCACGGTCGGTCAGCACGTCGACGTCCTTCTCCGGTGTCGGCGTGGGACCAGTCCAAACCCCGTCTTCCAGTTTCAGGCCCGCCTCTTCCAACAGCGCTTTCGCTTTATCCGGATCATACGGCGTCTGCGCCAGGTTCTCGTCGAATGCCCAGGTGCCAGGAGTGGTATCGGCTGCGCTGGGAAGCACGTAGTTCTTGAGGAGCTGCTCGATGATCTGCTGCTTCGGGGTCGCATAGTCGAGCGCCTGGCGTACGCGAGGATCGCGCAGGTGGTCGATGATTTTGAGATCGAAATGCTTCCAGGCCGGGGATGGGTTCTCCAGAATCGAGAGTCCCTCGATGCCGAGGGCTTCCTCTACCCGGATCGCGCTGATGGCTGAGTCGCTGCCAGCGAGCTGAATCTCACCGGTGCGCAACTGCACCAGCAACGTATTGTCGTCTGGCACGATTCGGTAGATCAGCTTGTCCAGCATGGCCGTCTCGCCCCAATACTCGTCGAAGCGGACGAAGGAGATTTGCTGCTGGGGAACCCGCTCTTCGAGCTTGAAGGGACCAGTGCCGATCAGCGCGTCTCCAAACTCAGTGGCGAATGCCTCGGGATCGGCCGACGCACTGGACGGCACGAGCGGTGCGATTCCCACGTTCGACAGGAAGGGCGCATAGGGTTCGGCCGTGACGATGGTGACCTGCGTCCCATCGTCCGACTTGGTGACATCGGTTACGAGATCCCAGGCGAAGGTGTTGTAGGTGCCAAAACCGGGATTGTTGACGACCTTCCAGGTATTGATCACATCATCGGCGACGAAATCCTCGCCGTTGTGCCATTTCACCCCCTGACGCAGAGTGAAGGTATAGGAAAGGCCATCATCCGAGATCGAATACTCGGTCGCCAGCTTCGGAACAATAGCGAGATCCTGATCGAGCCCGATCAACCCTTCCATCGGCGCGCTGAACATATCGAACCCGATCATGAGTTGGGTCAGATAGGGCTGCAGCGTATCCGGCTCGCCGTGCCCGCCCAGAATGAGCGTGCCGCCCTCGATCTGGGTTCCTTCGGGCGCGGTCGGCCCTTCGACCGGAATCGTTCCGCCGTCTTGCCGTCGGAGCATCGGACCAGCGGACCGCCCACCCGGCGCCGCTTCGGCATCTCCGGCCGCGTGCAGCATGATGCCCGTGACCGCCGCGGCGATACCGAGTTGCCGGGCTCGCTCGATCAACTGACGGCGCGAGATGCGTTTGTCGATCCGCGCCTGCACGAGATCATCGACTGAGGAAAGAGATTCGGGTTCGACCGGAGTACCCGGTCGAGGTGTCATGCGAATCATTGGCGGCTCCTTGCGGGGTTCGCTTTCGAATAGATTCCGGGTAGGGTAGCACTCTCGTTCACTTCCCCGGAATGATCAAGGGTACGTCTTCACCATGAGGAAGCGATGAGCGGGCGAGCATTGGCCGATGGAAGCGTTGGAGACGCCAACTATGGGGCGATTGGCGTCGACTATGCGGTCTACCGTCGTCCGGACCCGCGCATTGCTGTCCAAATCAGCCGAGCGCTGGGTGATGCTCGCACGGTGCTCAATGTGGGCGCCGGCGCCGGCTCGCTCATGCTCATCGTTCGCCCGTGACACGGGGAGCAACATTCCTCACCATAGGTGAACGCTCATCTGCCTGGAACTTACCCCGTCATCCTGCACGCCTCACCAAACCGTCCTGAACGAAGGTGAAGGACCTTGCGTTGCCATGACCCGGCAACTCCGCCGCTACCGTCTGCGCGCCTTCCAGACTTCTTCGCATGGCCACTGCCTCGCCCAGTCGATGTTCATCCAGGTGTAGGTGGTGCTGGCGTCTGCCGGAGGCTGAATCTCGATCAGGTCGAGCACCTCTAACCCACTATCGCGCAACAGCCGGATCATCTTGCCGTGGGAAATGTGAAACTCGACCGAGCCGTCATTCCAGGCCATGCGATGCATCCCAAAAAGTGGACGTTGCAGGGTGGTCGATACCGGCGTTTCCTCATCCACCCCTTCGGCCTCGTAGGGCGTGCAGACCATCAATTGCCCGCTGTTTCCCAGGAACATCAGCTCCCCGCCGGGCCGCAGCAAGCGGGCAGCTTCCGGTATCCACGTATACGGATCGCACCAGATCGCGGCGCCGTACTCGCTGATCGCGTAGTCGAACGAAGCATCGGGATAGGGGACGTCTTCTGCGTTGCCGAGGTGCAGCGGAAACGCGATCCCGTGTTCCTGTTGCAACCGCCGCGCAGTTTCAAGTTGCTTAGGTGAGTTGTCGATCCCCACCGGAATTGCGCCCCGCTTCGCCAGCCACGCGGAGACGTAGGCCGTGCCACAGCCCAGCTCGACGGTGTCTTTCCCTGCGAGGTCATCTGGCAGCAAATGCCATTCCGACTCGGTCACGCTATAGATGCCCCAGGTCACCTCATCTGTCGCCCAATTCCGCTCTCCTGGCGCGACAAACTCGACGGCAAACTTGTCCCATGCTTCCCGGTTTCCTGCGACGTGCTCGGGAAGTTCCTGTTCAATAGTCATCCTGGTGTTCCTCCATTACCCTGTGATTTCCAATAGCATGTCTCATCACTTTGGACCGCATCATAACTCGGCTACGGGATGCGTCCGATGCGTTCGACACTACCAAAGGGAACGAGCTCGTACACCATGCTGACCCAGCTTCGCGAACTGATTCGGGGCAACCAGGGGAAGCCAGGCGGTCGCACCTCCGAGCGTGCGCAAGAGTTGCTAGCTGCTGCCCTCGGGCCAGATGTGTCGTTCCGCGATGGGCAGCTCTCCGCAATCACGGCAATCGTCGATGACCGCGCACGGTTGTTGGTCGTTGAACGCACAGGGTGGGGGAAGAGCTTCGTCTATTTTCTGGCGACCCAGATTCTGCGCGAACGAGGCGCAGGGCCGACGCTCCTCGTCAGCCCGCTGCTTTCGCTCATACGCAATCAGCTTGAGATGGCAGAGCGGACAGGCATCCGGGCAGATTGCTTAACCAGTGAGAATCGGGACCAGTGGCGCGATATCGAACAAGGAATTACCCAGAACAACATCGATCTCCTGATGATTTCTCCAGAACGATTGGCGAGTCAGGACTTCAATGAGCGAATCCTTCCTGGCATGCGAGATGGCATTGGCCTGTTGGTCATCGACGAAGCACATTGCATCTCAGATTGGGGCCATGATTTTCGACCCGACTTTCGGCGCATCAGGCGGGTAGTAGACGCGTTGCCAGCCAAGACTCCTGTGCTGGCCACGACAGCTACCGCGAATTCTCGGGTGATTGCTGACATTCAGGAACAACTTGGGCAAACCATGCGTACGCAGCGTGGTCCGCTGGCGCGTGCGTCATTGCGCTTGCAGGTCATAGAGCTGCCGGCGCCATCGACGCGGTTGGCGTGGCTGGCCACATATCTCCCAGCACTGCCCGGTAGTGGAATTATTTATTGTCTGACAAAACGCGACACGGAGCTGCTTTCTTCCTTCCTGCAACAACACGGAATCGATGCGCTGGCCTATCACGCTGACCTTGACCCAGACGTACGCGTTCATCGTGAAAATCAATTGGTTCGGAATGAGGTCAAAGCGCTCTGCGCGACGGTTGCGCTTGGCATGGGATTCGACAAACCGGATCTCGGATTCGTTGTCCACTATCAGAGACCAGCCTCACTTGTTGCGTACTACCAGCAAGTGGGGAGAGCTGGCCGCGCCACGGCAGACGCGGTCGCGATTCTCCTTGCGGGTGAAGAGGATGACCGCATCGAGAGCCACTTCATAGACGCAGCATTCCCGGATGCAAAAGCAATCGCTCAGGTCTTGCGAGCGCTGGATGCTAAAGGCATGACGCGCGACCAACTCGAACAACGCGTCAATCTCTCGCGCACTTCGTTGGACCATTGTCTGAAGTTTCTCGATGTCGAAGGTGCGGTGCGGCGAGATGGAACGCGCTATGAGCGGACCAGTAATGGTTGGTTGCCCGAGGTGGATCGCTGGCGCAGGGTAACCGCCCAACGAGAGGCCGAACTCCAACGGATGCGGGAGTTCGTGAAAACGCGCGATTGCTTGATGCGGTTTGCGATTCGGGAGCTCGACGATCCAACGCGGAAGAAGTGTGGACGCTGCGCCAACTGTGCGGGAGATAGTGTTTCGCGAGATGTTTCCCAGGGCCTCGATGACGAAGCGCAACACTTCCTAAACACCCGGTGGGTGCGTATCGAACGTCGCTCGCTGCTCCCACCAGGAATTCTGCCAGGGCGTCCGCGCCAAATACCTATGGACCGGCTCAATGAAGTTGGCTTAGCGTTGTGCGAATACAATCGCAGTGGGTTTGGCGAGCTCATTTCTCGGGGCAAGTACGTAGAAGGTCGTTTTGACGACGCGCTTGTGATTGCCGCGATGGCGGCCATACAGTCAAGCTGGTCGGTTGACACATCCTGGTGGATCGTTCCGGTTCCATCTCTCCGGCATCCTGAACTCGTTTTGGACTTCAGTCGCCGCCTTGGCGATGCGCTTGGCATCGATATTGTCCAAGTGTTGAGTAAGACAGGAAACACCGCCGAGCAGAAAAGCATGCAGAGTGCGTTCAAGCAATGCGCGAATGTTATTGATGCATTTCGGGTCGCACCTGAACATGTGCGGCAGGGGCCAGTTCTGCTGATCGATGACATTGTCGACTCTGGCTGGACATTGACAGTTTGTGGAGCAGCATTGCGCCGCAGCGGAAGCGGTCCAGTTCACCCATTCTCACTGGCGGCTCAGCGCAAGCCGCACGAGGCTTCGTTGTGATCCGCAATGAGCTCGACGACCGCATTGCGATGGTTACCGCGTGTACCGCTCTCGGAAGACCATCCCGAACCGGTCAGCGCGACGACGTGCTGACCACACAGGAATGGAATCACGTGGCACGCTGGCTCATTCGGACTGAACGCCGTCCAGCAGAGCTCTTGTTTCCATCGATCGTCGAGCTCATAAAGGATAGCGAGCTCGACCCTCGAATTGTAGATAGGGTGATCTCGATCCCGGATCGGGCAAGCGCTACAAATGACGAGATGACCCGCATGGATGAAGGGGGTATTTGGACGATCTGCAGAGCGGACGATGCATTTCCCAAGAAATGGAAGAAGCGGTTAGGATCGACCGCGCCGCCGGTTATCTTCGGTGCCGGTCCGAAAGATTTGTTGGACTGGCGTTCGGTCGCGATCGTTGGATCACGATCGATTGCCGAACCACTGGGCGGAATTGCCCGTGAACTTGGCGCGCGTGTAACTCAAAGCGGCATGACCGTGGTATCGGGAGCAGCCAAAGGAACCGATCGGTTCGGTATGCTGGGGGCACTGGAGGCACAGGGCCAAGCGATTGGGGTGCTTCCCGGAAATCTCAAGCGCCATGCATTTCAGAACGATCTGCAACCCCACATTGCCAAAGATCGACTCTGTCTCGTGAGCCATGTCCATCCCAACACGGGATTCCTGGTGGGCAATGCGATGGCTCGCAATCGGCTTATCTATGCGCTCTCCGATCTCACCGTAGTCATTGCGAGCTTAGAAGGATCTGGCGGCACTTGGGCTGGGGCGGACGAGAACCTTCGTCGCGGAATTGCCCCAATTGCTGTGTGGACTGGGGAGAACTCGCCGTCCTCCAACCAGGCACTTGTTGAACTTGGGGCATATCCGCTGAACGACCTTCCTGCAAACCCGAACGAGCTGCAGAAACTCATTGACGACGCCCACGCACACGTGCGATCAACACGTGGAGACCATCACCCCTGTGGAGATCGTGCCGAAACCTCGTGATGCAATTCCTCACCGTTCTCGGTCCGTGCGGGCCTTCGATGACGTAGCCCTGCGGTTTGAGGCTGCGGTCGTCTGGTGGAATTGCCGAACTGATCTGGAGTATCTCTGTCGCAGTCTTCGGGACCAAGCGCAAGCCGACCGAGGTCGAGATCGCCGAAGCTACCAAATTCTTCCACGCCGATCACGCCTAAGCCAAGCTCCTCGGCTATACTCATAAGTCCCGCAGTGACCGGCTTGGCAGAGCCTCAGGAATGCGAAGGAGGAGCGATTCGCTGGTTGGCCAAATTGGCCATGCACCGTTGGTTGCCGATGGGCAGCCAGGACCAGATGCACTGATCCAGGAATGGACGCGGAATTAGCACGGTAGTTTCATCAGCTCCATCGCGCATGTGTACGACTCGCCGCTCGAGATCATAATCATGGCGCTGGTGCAGGATGGAGAATCGTTCCATCAGTATCCGCCCCAGCCTGGGGAAGACCCTTGGGCGGCACGGCTCCTGCAGCATGTGGAAGGCGACATCGACTG
>JBBQPB010000072.1:0-8189 GCA_038331435.1 Thermomicrobiales bacterium
CTCGTCGGCGGCATGCTCGCGCAACGGCGAGAAGCTGAAGCCGCTCCAGATGTCGATATTACCGCTTCGTTGATGTACGAAACAGTATTCTCGCGACCGCTCGATGATATGGAAATTGCCAGCATTCTACGAAATTGGACCGTCGGAGAGATTGGAACGATCAGCGCGTCGATTGGGATCATGGTGCACTACCTTGCGGAGCATCCAATGCTGCAGGAGCGCTTGCGCACTGAGCCATCGCTCTTACCCCCCTCCATCGATGAGATTCTGCGTATGCACGGTCCGCTCGTCGCAAATCGGCGCGTCACGACGCGAACCGTAGAACTCGGGGGGCGAACGATCGAAGCAGGGGAACAGGTATCGCTGAATTGGGTTTCAGCCAATCGCGACGAGCATGTATTCGAAGACGCGACGGCATTTTCCCTCGATCGAGACCCTGCCAAGAATCTGTTATATGGGGCGGGGATCCATGTTTGCCCTGCGTTTCTCGGGGTGAATGGAGCATATCGAGATGGCAATACAGGGGAACGCCCGACCGCAGGCGATTGCTGAGGTACAGTCCGGCGATTCGAGCGCGCCCTCGTGGGTCGAGGCGATCCCAGAGGAGCGCCGTCGGCATCTCCGCATCTGGTTGTGGATCGGCGCGGCCCTCACCGCCAGCACCCTCGTCGTCGGCGGGATCACCCGCCTGACCGAGTCCGGACTCTCGATCGTGGACTGGGCGCCGCTCGTTGGATCGATCCCTCCCCTCAACAGCGCGGACTGGCAGGAGGCATTTGCTCGCTACCAGCAGTTTCCGGAATACGTGAAACTCCGTCCGGATATGACGCTCTCGGAGTTCAGGCACATCTTCTTCTGGGAGTACCTGCACCGGATGATTGGACGCCTCATCGGGATGGTGTTCCTGATTCCCTTTATCTGGTTCTTGATCCGCGGGTACTTCAACGGTCCGCTCCTCAAGCGTGTGCTCCTGCTCTTCGCGCTCGGCGGCCTGCAGGGGTTGATGGGCTGGTACATGGTGAGCAGCGGCCTGGTAGATCGTCCGGAAGTGAGCCACTATCGATTAGCCGCCCACCTGTTGCTGGCCATAGCGATCTTTGGGTGCTGTGTCTGGTTCGCAAACGATCTTCTCATCCGGCCGCGGAAATCTATCGCCCCCCAATCCCGCCGGTTCATGCTGCGCACACTCACCGGGCTGGGGGTGCTGCTTATCATCCAGATCTTTTGGGGCGCGCTTGTGGCCGGATTGAACGCTGGATTCATTCTCAACACATTTCCACTGATGAACGGGAGACTCCTTCCGCCAAACGGCTGGTCGAAAGATCCGTTGCTCATCAATCTGGTCGAAAACCTGGCGACCGTGCAATGGGTTCACCGCGTGCTCGCGACGGTACTGCTGATCGGTGCAATCACGTTTTTCGTCAAAGTCCGGCGCGACTCCGGATTAACCCCGTTTCTTCGTTGGAGTGCTGTCTTTTCGGGTTTGATCGTCTTGCAATATTCCCTTGGCATCACCACGTTGCTCACGCATGTCAGTATCCCCATCAGCGTGTTACATCAAGCGACTGCCCTGGTCATCGTGGGGGTGTTACTCACCTTCCTGCACCGGGTAATGGAGAGTGCTCCAGGTGAGATCGGCTTGCAATCGCACGCCTCCTACGAGCAAGGCGACCATTGAGCAGAATTGACGGATGGTTCAGGAAATTCCACCCGGGATGTGTCGGTCAATACGCTGATAACGGGATGATTGCCCCATAGATGCGACCGTGCCAGCGGGAGGGATACGTGCTCAACAGGGTTGGAGCAGGAAGTCCGGCTTTGCTTGTAAGCTGGCCGAGGTGCTCGAATGAGATCGGGTAGGGGACCCACTGGTTCGGATTGTTCGAGTCGTACTCGACAATGACAATTCGCCCACTCGGTTTCAGCAGCGTGCTCCAGCGTCGCAAAGTGGTCGATTGGTGTTTCGAGCCGACATAATGCAGGGAATTGGCCGCGACGATTCCGTCGAGTGGCGGCAGCTCGGGTGGCTGGCGCATGTCACCCTGGATGAGATGTAGAGAGGTCTCCGGAAACATCCGAATCATCCCATCGTGCAATGAGGCCAGCGCTGCGTGATCCCGGTCGAGCGCGTAGAGCTCGCTCTCCGGACCTGCCAGGTCACGAATCGCCAGCGTAAAAGCGCCCCATCCCGCGCCGAAATCCGCCCAGATGCCGCCAGGCTGCGCGAACGCGCCGGCGATCAACCGGACATGATCGTCATGATTCATGCTCAGATCGTAACGGAAACGGGTGCGGACGTGGTAATCGCCGAGCTGAATGGCACGTTCCCCGGCGATGGAGATCTCGCGAATCGCGACTAGGCGGTGCCTGGCGAGGCGCGGGGAGGCGTCACATGCGCGAGGTCTGCTTTTCGCCTTTTGTCCCGTCGCCACCAGCGGATCATGTTGACCACAATGCCGCCGATCAGAATGAGGAAATAGAGGACCAACGTTGTGGTGACATCCAGCCGAACCTGGGCGACGTTCACTTCTTCCAGAGTGCGCGGCGGAACGACATCGAGCGTATCGACCCCGGTCTCTTCGCCCACCCCGGTTGCCGAAGAGGTGTTGACATCTGTGCTGGAGGTGTAGGTATATCCTTTGTTGTCGCAGACATTGCTGCCTTCATACGGATTGAATCCGCCGACCGTGGGCGTGCAAACATTGGCCGTATCGAACACGAGATTCAATCCAGCTCGTTCCAGCACATCGGCTCGGAAGATGAAGAAGATCAGCGGTAGTCCGAGCACCAGTCCCCAGGTGAGCCAGAAGAAAATCCAGCGGTTGACCAGCTTGTTGCGGGTCAATTTTTCCTTGCTGGGAGGGACCGTCAGATTGAGTGCGCTGCGCACCGATCGATCAACCGCATCTCCTCTGCCACCCGAACCAGGTTTGCGTGCGGAGCGCCAAAGCGCGATCGCCCCGGCGGCGATCACGAGATAGGCAATCCCCAGAATGAGCTCGGCGTGCGTGCTCTGGCCCTCTCCTGCCCGAAGGAAGGCAACATAAAGTGCAGTCATGCCGGCAGCGATAGCGGCAAACGGAAGCACGATTTTGATGACGATCAGCGTCAGCAGTGACGATTCGGTGCGCACCTTGAGCTCGGCATTGACGCAATCACGTAGCGCTTCGAACTCCTGCTGGATACGATCGATCTTCTCGGAATCGGTTTCGTTGTCGGGCGCGGGAACCGCCGGGCGGCAAATATCGTAAGCGTCAGGGTCGTACTGACTACCGGTTCCGCTTGAAGGTTGAAGTACTGCGTCTGGAGTTGCCATAGTTCGTTAGGCATCATACCGGTTGCGCCAGAAAAAGGAAATAGCCCGGTCTGCCGGGCGATCAGGATCGGTCAGGCGTCTCCCGCGGATCGACCCATGAGAGCGCTGCGATCGCCACGATCAGGCAGGCGCCGGCTACCAGCGTGCCTGCCAGCACATCGGTGAAATAGTGCACGCCCAGGTAGACCCGGCTGAACCCAACCGCCACGATGATCATCGACGCAATGATCGGCGGCACATACCGCGCCCGGCCGCTCAGCCTGCCGACCAGCACCGCCGCCAGCAAACCATAGGTAATAACCGCGGCCATCGTGTGCCCGCTGGGGAAGCTGTAGCCGCCGGCATCCTGCAAGTGCGGGACAACCGATGGCCGCGCGCGCTCGAAGGTCAGCTTGAGCCCGGTTTCCAGCAGCTTGGCTACCACGAAGACTCCGCCGATCGCGACCGCCGTGCTGAAGCGCCGTTGCCAGACGAGCCAGAGTAGGATCCCACCGCAGATGATGGCGGCAAACCAGCTGGATCCCAGATCTGTCACTACGCGCATCGCTTCCGTGCGATCAGTAGTAGCGTAGTGCCGCAGCTCCACGCTCGTCGTGCGGTCGAGCCAGGTGCGCCCATCTAGCACCACCTCTTCGGCCAGAATGCCAAAGAGGGCGAAAAGCGCAAGCACGCCACCCAACGCGACGAGCAGCCAACCGCGGACCGACAAATTGGAATCGAGTTCGGGCATCGATATCGCCAGTGGGTGAGAGAAATACGTCGAAGCTCGTTCGATCGGCAACGAAAACAACAACAAAGTGAAGTATAGAGAGAGCTGCTGCCGAGTCTGCCTGGTCACTCAATGACCAGAATTGCAAACGGATTCTCAGCAAGCTCCCCGAGAACGCAAGAAACTGGCTCCTATCGGTACGCTATCAGGGTAGTCGAGCCGTTGCCTGTGATGTGAGTAAGACCGGATGAACCGTGTAGATGAGAAATCGATATCGCCAAAACAGAGCTTTGCCGCCGCTAACGCCTGTGTGCTCGTGCCAGAATTGACCTTAGGCGCGTACTTCCTCGTTGGCGATCTGATCCGTCAGGACATCACCGATGTCCGCCCTGGCACTCCGCTCCGGTTGAAGATTCGGATCAACAATGCCATCACCATCAGCGTCGATCCCGACGCTATCTCCACCGAAACTGGAATGGGTGACGTCCTCGGTTGGGTCACCGCCCACCGAGTCGAGCGAAACATTACTAGCTTAGTCACGTTTCTGCGAGGGCTGCGCCTCCAAATCGATTAGAATATTGATCGAAATAGTGATCGTTTCAGGAATGGATCCCCCCATGGTGCGCACGATTTCCGCCACTGAAGCCAAAGTCAACTTCGGCTCCGTGACTCAGCAAGTGATCGAGGACGGCGAGGCGGTGATCGTCGAGAATCACGGGCAGCCCCGGGTGGCCATCGTCACGATTCAGCAACTGGAACGTCTTGGGGAGCTGGAGGAACAGGAACGACGCCGAGTATGGCTTGAGCGCGCCAAAGCCCTTCGTTCTCGCATGCGGGAGAAGAATCAGGATCTGACAGATGAACAGGCTGAGCAGATTGCTGATGAAATCGTGCGAGACGCGGTCGACGCGATCTATGAACAGAACATATCTGGTGTGGCGAGCGAGCGGTGACACCTCGAGTAGTCATCGATGCCAACATTTTCATTAGCTATTTGCTTGCGGCTGACGATCGCAGTGGGACTATCGTTCGAGTCTTCGAATCGATCTCGTCGGGTCGATACCAACTGGTGAGGTCCGATCGGTTGATTGCCGAAGTGCGCGACTCGGTCGAGCGAAAACCCAAACTTCGTACCCGCATCTCGGGCGAAGACCTGAAAGAACTCATCGCGCTGATCGAGGAAGTATCGATTCCGATTCATCGTGATCCGGAAGCCAAACCGCTACAGATCCTCAGGGACCGCAAGGACAATTACCTCCTGGAAATGGCGAACGACGCCAATGCCGATTATCTCGTCTCCGGAGATCGAGATCTGCTGGATATTCGTGATCAGTTGGATCGCCCCAAGATCGTCACAGCACGAGAGTTTCTGGAATATCTTGATCAGATCGACAGTTAGTCAAGCTGTGCGGGGTGATACGCGTGCCTGGGGTTCCGGTTGCGGCAATCATTTCGATGACTTGATCCTTCTCCGCGGCGAGAAAGAGCGTCGACGACAAGACCGGCTGCTCAACGAGTTGCGCTAACAAATCAAGCGTCATGCCGAACATCAACACGGAATGAAACCTGTTGGAGTCGAAAAGTCCTACCCCTGATCCAGCAACTCCAGTACCCGGCCGAACGCTTCGTATCCCGCCACCGTATTCGGTTCGATCCAGAGCTGCACGTCATCGATGCCTGCGGCGGCGTAGTCGCGAAGTTGGTCGGCCAGCGCTTCCGGACCGCCGGTGAGCGGATCGACCGACATCGTTGACGGCGTGTGCGGACCGATCTCAACCTTGACCGCCGATGAGCGGGAGAGTGTCTTCGGATCGCGGCTCTGCGCTTCGCAGGCGGCATCGACCCGTTGCATCAACGCCTTGAGTTGTTCCAAATCGTTGTTCGTTTGCGAGAACCAGGTGTTCCAGCCGTCGGCATATTTCGCGGTCAGGGCGAGCATGCGCTCCCCCGCGGTGCCGATGACGATCGGCGGTCCTTCGGGACGCGGACCGCGCGGCCGCAGCTCGCAATCTTTGATCTGATACCAGCGACCGTCGAAATCACATTTACTGGTGCGCAGGAGCGAGGTGGTGATTTCGATCCCTTCTTCGAACCGGTCGACCCGGTGATCGAAGGGGTAACCAAAGGCACGGTATTCCGGCTCGTTCCATCCAGCTCCCAGTCCCAGAATCAACCGTCCACCGCTGATCTCTTCGACCGTATCGGCCATCTTGGCCAGCAGGGCCGGATTGCGGAACGAGTTGCAGATGACCAGCGTGCCAATCTCGACCCGATCGGTGATCGCCGCAATTGCTGATAGCAGCGACCAGCACTCCCACGGTCCTTCCAGCTCGCGCAGGTCGCCACCGACCAGCACGGGAGTATCGAGTGGTTGATCCGCCCGGTGGATCAGATGGTCGGTCACCCAAACGGAATCGAATCCGACCGCCTCGGCGGTGCGCGTCAACATCGCCAGATCGGCCCAACCGGCCGATGCCCCGTCCATCTGGTTCTCAGTATCCGGGAGGAGGACTCCCACCTTTAACGGTCGTGGCATGGTGTTCATCTCCTAAAGCTCGGTTGCTGAATCGTGTGTCCAGTGAACCGCTGAGCGAAGATCGGGACCTGAGCCGAATACCGTCGATTCAGCCATTTGCTCTTGACACGGGACTACCGGCAGCTATGTCCTCATCGCGACAGAACGATCTCGCGTCATCATGCATTGCCCGGTGCGCCCGCGCAATCGCAAGCTTGTATGATTCGGTACGTCACCGAATCCGGCAACCCTTGCCAGGCAGAGAACGCTCTCGTCGATTCACGAGCGATTGGCGGAAATTCAAAGGACACCAACGATGGTGAACACGGTCGAAGATTTCCAGACGACCAAACGCATGGAAACTGTACCGGTGCTGTCGGTCAACGGTCTCTCGGTCTACTACCACACCTCCCGCGGTCCGGTGAAAGCCGTCGAGAATGTCAGCTTCGACATTCGCGCTCACGAGCGACTCGGGTTGGTCGGCGAATCGGGCTCTGGAAAATCGACCATTGCGTTGGCACTCCTGCGCATGATCAAACCGCCCGGCCGAATCGAAACCGGGGAAGTCATTCTTGACGGAACCGATCTGCTCCGGCTGTCCGAAGAGCAGATGCGCAGCATGCGTCTCGACAAAATCGCCCTGGTGGCCCAGGGCGCGATGAACTCGCTCAATCCAGTGGTCAGAATCAAACCGCAACTCATCGACGGCATGAAAGACCACGGCATCGGCTTGACCGACAAGCAGATGAATGCCCGGGTCTCCGAGCTGTTGGATAGTGTCGGCCTGCGCAAAGAAGTCGCCGGCATGTACCCGCACGAGCTCAGCGGTGGTATGAAGCAACGCGTTTGCATCGCCATTGCCATCAGTCTGCGGCCCAAGCTGATCATCGCCGACGAACCGACCAGCGCGCTCGACGTGGTCGTCCAGCGGCAGGTGATGGATACCCTCCTCAAGGTGCAGGAAGACCTTGGCGCTTCGGTGCTGCTGATCGGTCACGACATGGGCCTGATGGCGCAGGTGGCCGACCGGGTCGGGATCATGTACGCGGGCGAGTTCGCCGAGCTGTCGCAATCGGCCGATCTTTTCCGCGATCCGCTGCATCCCTACAGCCAGCTCCTCATCAACAGTCTCCCCTCGATCGAGCATAAGGGAATCCTGAAAGGCATTCCCGGGCTGCCGCCATCGTTGCTGGACCGGCCGCCGGGGTGCCCTTTCCGGCCGCGCTGCCCCTTCGCCTTCGAACGCTGCGAAGTGGAAGCGCCACTCCTGCGCGAAGTACGGCCGAACCGGCTGGTTTCGTGCCATCTCTATTGAGGAGGACACCGATGACCGCGCTCCTGGAGATTCGCCACGCAAGCAAGATTTTTGGCGGAAAAACCATCACTGGAAAACAGAAACAGGGCACCGTCGCCCTGAACGACTTCAGCATGACCGTGCACGAGGCACCGCCAACGATCACCGCGGTGGTGGGCGAATCGGGTTCCGGCAAGACGACGCTGGTGCGCCTCCTGCTGGGGTTGTCTTCGCCGACCAGTGGCGAAGTCCTCTACCGGGGAACCAACATCCAAAAGCTGTCGAAGGACGCGCGGCTCCAGTTCCTGCGCGACGTGCAGACCATCATGCAGGATCCTTACGAGGTCTATAACCC
>JBBQPB010000073.1:0-8147 GCA_038331435.1 Thermomicrobiales bacterium
TGGTCGCGCAATCGGGGATCCACCACCTGCTCCATCGCCAGCGCCAGCAACGTAAACGCCAGCGCCGTCACGATGATCAGCACCCCCGGCGGGATCACCCACCACCAGTAGCCGACGTACAAGGCGCCGGTGCGGAAGCCCGATTCCAGCATCTGTCCCCAGGTCGGGATCGACGGGTCGCCCAATCCCAGAAAGCTGAGTGAGGCTTCAGCCAGAATCGCTGCCGGCGCCGCAAAGATCATCTGTGCAACGATAAACGGGGCCACTTGCGGAAAGACATGCCGCGTCATGATGCGCGTGCGCGATGCCCCCATGGCTTTGGCCGCTTCAACGATATTGCCGGTTCGAAGCGACAGCACCATCGAACGCACCAGGATGGTAAGCCCCGGCCAGCTAAACGCCACCAGCACCAGCAGGATGACTGCCAGATTCGGTCCGATGATGAACACCAGAAAAATCAACAATGGCAACAGTGGCACGTTCGAGACGATGTCCGCCCCTCGCTGAATCACCGAATCCGTTTTGCCACCAGAGTAGCCGCTCACGATCCCCAAACTCGCGCCCATCAACGTCGACAAAACCGACGTCACTACCGCAATGAGTAACGCCACAGGAAAGCCATACAACAACCCTTCCCAGAGATTGCGCCCCAGTGAATCGGTGCCCATCCAACCGTAGACATTGCCACCGTAGACATTGGCAATCGACTGCACCGAATCGTCGGGATCCGCGGCCAGCATTTGCACCCGCAGGGTGTAGTCACCCGCCAGCGCTTCGAAACCATCGTTGGCTGGAATCGCAAAGAGCGCCTGATTGAGGTCGCCGGTATCGACCATGACTGCTCCGGCGTCGGGATACTCTTGTTTGAACCAGTTCTGAATCGACTGCTGCGCCGTGTCCGACTGCGTCAGTAGCATGCGTTCAGGCGTATCGAAATACCGTTGGATCGGCTCCGTCTCCCCAGCGCGTGCCGCCGGTACCGCAAGATTGGCCAACCGGATCTCACCGCCATCTGGCCGCAGCAATGTCACCACGATCACGGGTGCGCGCCCGGTATACGTCACCCCAGTGATCGTGGTCGAAAGGAAGGATGGGAATGCGCTACCCTGCTGCGCGATAGTCCAATCGTAATCGTAGACAATCGCCGGTCCGCGTTCGCTCGATCCGCTCGGCGCAGTAAGCGTCGCCGCCTGATTCTCAACCGCATCCTCGTTCCAGAGCGCGGTCCATTTCGGCGCAACCGTTTTCGGATTATCTGACCAAGCCTTCGGTGAGCTCCACAGACTCGAACCGAAGTCACGCGGATAGGTCGTCACAACATAGATCGAGATACCGATCATCACCGCGAACATCAACAGTCCGACCCGGCCCGACCAGCTCGCAATCAGAATTCGCCAAGCGCCGCGCAGCGAGAACGTCGCCACGTCACGTATCGGCGCCTCGACCTCGTCAACCGGGGTGGCTTGATCCAGCGCGGTCCCAAGTTCCACGTCGGCTAGAACCGCACGCGGAAATGGCGGACGAAAGCGAGAAGGTTGGGAATCGACCTCGGCGGCAGAAACATCATTGGGATCGGAGGGGCCATTGCGTCGATCACCTTATCATCGATTGAAATCAACGAAGCTCAATCGTATCAGTCTGGCGAGCCCCGGCTTGTATTCATATTCCCACGGGTCCGCGCGAACGCTCGGTGGCGCCACCGTCCAGACTTCCGGATTCATGATTGATTGTGTTTCCCGTCCAATTCGAATTTCGTTTTGGGTCTAGGCTAGCCCAAGATATAGCTTCACCTAAATCGGATCGAGCGTTCCCTCAAAGCGACCGGACAGGTAGTGAATACAAGCACATGGGCGAAGAACTGAAATCCGAAGAAGGGTTGGGCCGGAGACGGTACGCCGGAGAAGACGTGGGGAGTGGCTTCGATCATTCGACCGTTTCTTCCGCCAACAGCGTATTGGAGGGTGAACATTCAAGCGGGCGGTTGCGCCGCCTCCTGCCGTTTCTGGGACCAGCGTTCATTGCCTGCATCGCCTACATCGATCCCGGTAACTTTGCCACGAACATCGAGGCAGGAGCCCGATACGGCTATCTTCTGGTCTGGGTCGTCGTGGCATCGAACCTCATGGCCATGCTTATCCAATCCCTTTCGGCCAAGTTGGGCATTGCCACGGGAATGAACCTGGCCGAGCTGATCGGTCAAGAATTCCCCAAACCCGTTGTCTGGGTGTTCTGGGCCATTGCCGAAGTCATTGCCATGGCTACCGATCTGGCGGAATTTCTTGGGGCGGCCATCGGTATCCAGCTGGTCTTTGGTTTTCCGCTTTTCCTCTCCGGTGTGATCACAGGTTTCGCGACGTTCGCGATTCTAGCGCTGCAACGATTTGGCTTCCGCATGCTGGAAGCGATCATCACCGTATTTGTCGGGGTAATCAGCCTCTGCTACCTCTTGGAAACGCTCCGGGGAAAGCCTGATTTTGAGGCGGTTGGGAACGCCTTCTTGCCACCAAGGTTCGACGGCACTCAAAGCGTGTTGCTCGCCACCGGTATCCTGGGCGCGACCGTCATGCCCCACGTGATCTTCCTCCATTCGGCGCTCACCCAGGATCGCATCATCGCGCGGAACGACGCACAAAAGAAGCGGCTCTTTCGGTTCGAAGTGATCGACGTCGTCATTGCCATGGGGCTGGCCGGATTTGTCAACGTTGCCATGCTGCTGATGGCGGCGGTCACCTTCTACGGGACCGGAGTGCTGGCGCCTGGCGACGATCTCATCCTTCGCGCGTACGAAACCCTTACCCCAATTCTCGGCGGAAACGCAAGTCTCATTTTCGGGGTGTCGCTGATAGCCGCCGGACTGTCGTCGTCTACGGTGGGGACGATGGCCGGCCAAGTTATCATGCAGGGGTTCCTGGGCTGGAAGCTCCCGCTCTGGTTGCGACGTGGCGTAACGATGGCCCCTGCGCTCATCGTGATTGGCTTGGGGGTGAACACAACCGATACCCTGGTGTTGAGCCAGGTCATCCTTTCCTTCGGAATCCCGTTTGCGCTACTGCCACTCGTTCTCTTTACTACCCGCAAGGACCTGATGGGCGCGTTGGTCAACAGACGCAGTACCACGGTCATCGCCTGGATCGTGGCCTCCATCATTATCGCGCTCAATGGCTTTCTGTTGTTCGAGACCGTCTTCTAACCTATCGAGGTGCCATGATGAACTCAGAATTCGCGCACCTTCTGGTGGCGCTCGATGGTTCTGGACTGGCGGAGGTCGCGCTGCCAGTCGTGATCGCGTTCGCCCGGAAAAACGGGAGTGAGATCACGCTGCTTCATGTTGTTGAACCAGATGCGCCGGCCACCATCCACGGCGACTACCATCTCAGGACTCAATTGGAAGCAACCGAATATCTCGACGCCCTTGCCGATTCGCTCAGGCGGGAATCACTTGCGATACGCACCGTCGTTGCAATGGCCGGGGCTCGCGGAGTGGCCGCGACGATTTCGGACGCACTCGAAGAATATGGCTGCGATCTGTTGGTGCTGGCGACGCACGGTGAGGGTGGCCTGCGCGATCTCCTGTTCGGCAGAGTTGCCCAGCAAGTCTTGCATCTTGCCACGCGGCCACTGGTAATTGTCCCGGCGACCCGAAAGGTTTCTCCTTTCGACTGTGCCACCATCATGGTGCCGCTGGACGGATCCGAGAGCGCAGAGATCATGCTCCCGGTTGCCGCCTCGGTCGCCAGCATGTTCGAGTGCAGAATCGTGTTGATTCGGGTTGTTCCGACTCCCGGCACATTGCAAGGAACAGGAGCGGCTGTGGGGATGCTCTTGCCGGGCACCACGGCGGCAATGCTCCGGTACGAGGTTTCCGAAGCATCGCAATATCTTCGAGAGACGGCGGCTGAATGGTTTCCGAACAGCAACGTTTCGATCGAGGTGCTACGCGGACAGGTCGAGACAGAGCTCGAGCGGTCGCTCATTCAGCACCAGGCCGATCTGCTGGTGATGAGTACCCACGGCCGAACAGGATTGTCCGCCTTGCTTGAGGGAAGCATTGGTCAGCGATTGGTCAGCCGCGCCGTGTGCCCGATGCTCCTCCTGAGATTGCCCGGCCACCGCAACCCGGCGACGCCTGGCGTCAATCCGAAGCATCTTCCATCCGAGCCGACCTAATAGCGCACCCGCGGATCCAGCACGACATACAGAATGTCGAGTAAAAATCTCGCCAGCAAATAGATCAGCGTAAAGAGAAACGTGAGCGCTACAATCACACCCTCATCTGGCGTGCCGACGATCGCGTCGTAGTACAACCGACCCATCCCTCGCCAGTTGAACACCGTCTCCGTGAGAATCGACCCGCCCAACGAGCCCGCCAGGCCCAACACCAAACCGGTCACAATCGGCGCCGCCGCCACCCGCAATATGTGGCGCCGGTTGATATGCCCCTCGGAAAGGCCCTTGGCCCGCGCAAGCTGGACGTGGTCTTCCATCGCGGTCGTCACCGTCATGGTACGCACCGAATAGATGTAGGGACCCACACTCACCAGCACCAGTGTGGCGACCGGCAATATCGCGTGCTTTGCTAAGTCGAGCCAGCGTTGCAGGTGGTCTTCTGGCGGCGGAACCCCGTACATCCCACCCGGCGGCAACCAATCGAGCCGAAACGCAAAGACCAGGATGAACAGGATCCCCAACCACCAGGCTGGCACCGCGAACGAGACCGCCGCGAAGTACGCCACGCTCCGGTCGATCTTGCTCCCAACCCGGGTCGCCATTCGCACTCCGACCACCAGGCCGATAGTCGCGGTAATGATCGAAGCCGTCGTCAGTAACAGCATCGTGTACGGCAACCGCTCGAGCACGATGTCGGAGATTTTCGAGCTCCCCTCAGCCGTGCGCAACGAACGCGCCTCCCCCAGATCGAGGGTCAACACCCGCCAGATCTGTGCGGGCATCCGCCGCCACCACGACTCGTTCAGCCCGTAGAAGTCTTCCAGCTCGACTTTCTGCTGGCTTACTGCCTGTTCCAGCTCGGCGGGATCCTTGATCGTTTGTGCCTGTGCCTGCCGGAACCCGCGCAGTTCCTCGTTCACCTGTGCGGAAAGAAGTCGATCGGAATACCCTGTCGCCCCCAGCGACACGACCAGCAGCACCAATACCGCCACGAGCACCCCGAAGAGCGTCAAGGCACGCATCCCCAGCGTCTTCGCAACGTTCATCTCAAAACCAGGCAGACTCCCCTCTCCCTCTGGGGAGAGGGGCAGGGGGTGAGGTGATCCGGGAGCCTAGGGCCATGGTTCGGTCTCTCACAATCGTTCCGGATCGGGTTTCGCTAAACCCCGATCTCCAGATCGAGCCGCTGGGTTGCCACCTTCGCCAGCTCGCTGCTCGAGGCCAGCACCACCAGCTCGTACAACCCCGGGAACAGCAGCGCACTGACCGCCGGATCGATTTCCACGGTGAAGCTGTTGCCCTCACCAGGGGCACTCGCCGACTCCAACACGTCGCCGGTCGCCGAATCGGTAAAGGTGTATTGCACAGCCAGCGTTCCTGGACCTTCGACGGTCACCGGGACGGAAATATCTCCGCCCAGCTCGATCGTCTCCGGCGCATCAGCAGTCACCGTCAAGCTCGGCGGTTCGCCAAACCGGAAGTCTTCGACGGTGAAGGGATAGCCGTCCGGCCGGAAGGCATCGAGCTGCGCGAATTGGGCAGGCGGATCGTATCGCGTGAGCTGATACGGTCCGTTCGCGATCACCAGCAGATTCGTCTCATCGAACCAGGCGTCCACCGCGTCATAACGCGCATTGGCCTCGTCTTCGGTCACGATCGACGTACCGGAAATGTCGAAGACTCCCTCGGGAATCGTCCCCTGCCGCCCGAACTCGCGCACGGACCGCAGCACCAACCGCGCATCGGATTCTGTTACCAAGCTGATCCACGGCACACTGAACCGCGCCGCGGTGGTATCGGAATAGGCGCCAGTCCGCTTCTCGAACACCACATCGTCCATCGCCGCAAGCAACTCCCAGGGCGTGGAAACCGCGCTCGGTGAGGCATATGAAGCGATGTACCCATCTTCGAAATGCCAGTAATCGACATAGACGTCCACCGTCGACGCGGCGAAGACATACCCCTTGAAGGTCTCCAGGAGCGGACGCGACGTAATACCAATTGCCGTCTCGATCTGGATCTTGTCCTGGTCGTAGGCGATCTCGTACGACTGTGCGATCGGGTAGATCACATCGGCCATCGTAATCGGCTGCCCATGCTGCCAGGTCGTGCTGAGGAACTTCGAATAATCGAATGTCACTTTGCTCTTGGCGGCGGTGCCAGCCGCCACCGGCACCCACGCGTTGTTCTCCGCATCCCAGGTCAGCGCATCGACTGGCACGTCGAGGGTCCCATCTGGTCCGGCTGTCTCGACGGTGAAGTCTGCGCGGAACCCTTGCGGCAATCCGGTGAACGGGTGGTTGATCATCGGCGGATCGATCAAGTTCTTAAAGATGTCGGAGCTATATGCATCACCGAATCCGCCTACTGGGTTCCAGGTCGTTCGCTCGGTCCAGACCCAGAGATTGCCGGCCTTGATATCGCTCCGGCCCGGAATGTCCGCGCCGCGCAAAGCAAAAAGATTGCGCGGTCCGCTGACGATATCGACGGTCAGGTTCTCCACCTCAGCGCTGACGGGGAAGCTCTGAAGCGCCGTTACCAACCAGACCCGCACCGATTCGTCCAGCGCCATTTGCGTCATCTGCTGGTAGAGGACATCACGATCGTCCTGACTGGCAAACTCACCCCGATAGAGCTTCTTGCCGATCTCGTCGAGCTCATCGTTCTCGTATTGCCAGAATCCGACTTCCTTCCAGCCGGGCATGTTGCCCAGCCACGGCGCGGCGAACTGATTGATTCCGGCATCGTCATACCGCACCGGCGCGCCACGGCTCCAGCCCTCGGTATACATATGCCATTGGAACGTCGCCGGATCGCTGGCATAGACCGCCAGCGTGGCCGGTCCGAACTGTTGATAGACCGGCGCCACCTGGAATCCGACCTGTTCGAGCGCCGACCGCATCAGATCGCCGATATCGCGCCGTTCGTCTTCCACCCGCGTGATGATTTTGATTTGAATGGGTTTGCCATCGTAGGTCCAGAGATCGCTCTCCATGGTCGCACCCGCGGCGGTCATGGCGTCGCCGATTTGCTGTGTGGCCAGCCCAGCGTCATAACGGATATTCGCCTGGCTCACTATCGGGAAGATCGTCAACTGGTCGTAGTCCGTCGGGCTAATGTTCGTGAGCATCGGCAGTGCTCGGCCCTGATAGATATCGTTGGCAATGAAGTCCCGGTCGATCAGGTACTGCATGGCTTGCCGCACTTCTTTGATCGAAAACGGGTTGAGCTGTCCTTCCGGTGCGGGCGCGGGGTTGAGAATCAGCGAAAGCGTCGAAGCCGGGGCATCGATCAGGCGAATCTTCTCGTCACCTTCAAGACTTTGCGCGCCGGCCGTCTTGAGCCCAAAGAGATAGAGATCGATGTCTCCGTTCTGCATGTTCAGCGGCGCCTGATCGACATTGAACGCGCCAAAGGTAATCGTGTCCATCGCCGCGCCGATACCGCCGCCGGACGGCGGCGTTGCATCTTGCGCCCCTGCCAGCATTGGATCGCGCAACAACGCTCCAATGACCGGCGCGCTCAACCCGAGCCCGATCGCCTGGCCAATGAATGCCCGGCGGCTCAGCTCCCCATTGGAAAAACGCTGTATCAAATCGGAAAGCTGGATCTGTCGATTCATCTCTGAATTCTCCTGATACGTCCCGCCGACGAAATCGTCATTCTGAGCGGAGCGCTTTCGTCATTCTTCGCTCCGCTCAGAATCTCTCCTGGCGTCACCCGAAGACTCATTCGCCGTCGTGCCATCGGAACCGACTTTCCCGAGTCCGGCCGTCCAAACTTCAACTCGTCGGCGTTCCGACCGTATCCACCTCAACGGCATCCACGGCCGACCCTTCAGAGCCGCCCCCAGACGCTTGCGGCGTTCCGTCTGCTGAAGGCGTCGAATCCGCCCCTGGGGTTATCTGCAACGCGGATTCGATCCCATCCAGCTGCTCCTGCAAGCTATCGAATCCGAACTCGGTAAAGAACGATGCCGT
>JBBQPB010000074.1:0-8143 GCA_038331435.1 Thermomicrobiales bacterium
TTCCTTCCGGACGATGAAGAGGTCGAGGTGGATGATGGGGCAGGGGCAGCGTCGATCGACCTTATCGAGGGAGTCGACCCAGCGGGCTACCCTGAATCTGCGAACTACCAGGATCCTGACGCGAACGGGCATGTGATCGCCACTACGTACGAGCGCATCGAGGTCGAAACCTGGCAAACAACGGTCGAGGTCGAACAGCCTTGCCCGGACCGTCTTAAACAAAACGACTCCGAGGTTTTGAAGGTATCGGCCAAGTCCCGCCCGAGCGCGGTCGCAGGCGCCATCGCCGGCGTGGTTCGCGAAAATGGACGTGCCGAAGTTCAGGCGATTGGCGCGGGCGCGACCAATCAGGCGATCAAAGCGATTGCCATCGCGCGCGAGTATCTTCTCGACACGAATATCGATGCCATCTGTATTCCGGCCTTCATCGATGTCATGATCGACAACGAAGAACGCACCGCCATTCGGCTCGTCATCGAAACACGCTAGCGCACCAGTACAAATCGGTGGCCCATGTCAGCACCAGCGCTTTCGCGCGTCGATCTCCACTGCCACTCAACTGCCTCTGATGGGTTGCGAACACCCGCCGGATTGGTTGCGTATTCCGCTGAGCGACGTCTTTCAACCATCGGACTTACCGACCATGACTCCACCAAAGGAGTGGCCGAAGCGGTCGAGGCGGGAGCCCAACTGGGCGTCGAAGTCATTCCCGGAGTCGAGCTCAGCTCAGAGATCGGCGGGCTGCAAGCGCATATTCTCGGGTATTTCATCGATCTCGATTCTGAATCGCTGCAATGCGAGTTCGCCTGGATGAATGCCACCCGGCAAGCGCGCGTCCAGCAGATCTGCGTTAACCTCAATGCCGCGGGCATTCCGATCGATCCTGCCGACGTGCTACTTCTTTCGGATGGGGGCACCGTCGGGCGTCCTCACGTCGCACGTGTGCTGGTCACCAATGGCTATGCAGAAAGCGTGTCCGATGCCTTCAATCGTTTCCTCACGCGAGGCAAGCCGGGATACGCTCTCTCGGAAAAGATCACGCCGGAAGACGCCATAGGCGTCATCGCGCGAGCAGGCGGGGTGGCTGTGCTCGCGCATCCGTGGAGTACGAAGAACCCGCGCGCCGCAGTCGAGCGGCTTGCTTCGGTTGGGTTGGCAGGAGTCGAATGCTATTACGGCGAGTACGCGCCATCGGTGCAAACCGACCTCGCCGCGCTGGCGCAGGAGTTCGGTTTGCTCAGCACCGGTGGCAGTGATTATCACGGTGAAGGGGTCAAAACGGTCGACCTGGGCGGGGTTTACGTTCCCGCAGAAACGGTGGATCGCCTGCGTGACGCTGCCAATGTCGTGCGGGCCCAGCTCGGCACAGCACCGGTATGACCGCTGCCGCAATCATCGTTGCAGCCGGATCGGGCCAGCGTTTTGGCAACGTCGGAAAATCCTTTGCGATCACCGGTGGGGTGCCAATGGCCTGGTGGTCTCTGACCGCTGCCTCGGAAGCGGAAACGATCGATGAGATTGTGCTGGTTTGCGGCGACCATTCGCAGGAGGCCGCCAGGGCGTTACTGGAGTTTTTTATTTCGACCAAACCGGTGACCCTCGCAATCGGTGGAGCGCGGCGGCAAGACTCGGCACTGGCCGGTATGGCCGCCACTTCAGCCAGTGTCGATATCGTGGCGATTCACGATGCTGCACGGCCGCTTGTGACCGGCGATCTCTTCGACCGTGTCATCGAGGCGGCGCGGGAAAATCGGGCCGCCATTCTGGCCGTGCCGGTTTCTGACACGATCAAACGGGTTGTCAACGATGTGGTGCTGGAAACAGTTCCCCGCGACGAACTGGTATCGGTGCAAACCCCCCAGGCATTCGGCAAAGCACTGCTGCTGGATGCGTTCGCCTCGGCTGCTGAATCAGGTGCAATGGTGACTGACGAGGCGTCATTGATCGAATCACTCGGTTGCGAGGTACACGTCGTACCCGGTCGTAACGACAACATCAAAGTCACCTATCCATCAGATCTGATCCTGGTCGAGGCTTTGCTGAGGGCACGCGCGCGATGATTCGCACGGGAATTGGGTATGACATTCATCCCTTCGCCGATGGACGCCGGCTCGTGCTGGGCGGGGTAGAGATTCCCTCAGAGCGCGGCCTGGCGGGGCATTCAGATGCCGATGTTCTGCTCCACGCGCTGGCCGATGCGCTGCTCGGCGCTGCTGCACTGGGAGATATTGGACACCGTTTCCCCCCGGATGATCCGTCGATCGCCGGAATCGACAGCCGCCGGATTCTGCGCGCTTCGGCGACACAGGTGCGGGAAGCAGGCTATGTCATCTCGAACGTCGATGTGACCGTCATCGCCGAGCGTCCGCGGGTGGCGCCTCATGTTGAAGCGATGCGCGCGGTGATCGCGCAAGATCTCGAGATTCCTGCGACCAGCATCGGCATCAAAGCAACCACAAATGAGAAATTGGGCGCCATCGGCCGCGCGGAAGGGATCGCGGCGCTCGCGGTTGCGACCATCATCGATCGCCGCTTGATGGAGCGACTGTGAAAGCGGTGCTCCAGCGCGTGAGCCGGGCGGAGGTACGCGTAGACGGTCAACAGATGGGCGCTATCGGCCCGGGCCTGCTGATTCTGGTTTGCGCCTTCCCCGGTGACACGGCCACGATTGTCACCCAGCTCGCGCAAAAGATCGCCAATCTGCGCATTTTCCAGGATGCTGCCAACAAGATGAATCTCTCGTTACTCGACCTGCCAGACGACGCTCCCCGGGCGCTGGTCGTCTCTCAATTCACGCTTGCGGCCGATGCGCGCAAAGGTCGGCGGCCGAGCTTCATCAGCGCCGCATCGCCAGCTGACGCCATCCCAATGCTCGACACCTTCTGTGCGGGATTGAACGAATGCGGCGTTGCCACCGAAACTGGTATCTTCGGAGCGCACATGGAGGTATCGCTGGTGAATGACGGACCGGTGACGATTTGGCTCGACACCGACGAGCTTTTTAGCGCTGGCGCCGCCAGAGGTCGACAATGAGCTCGTCGAATCAATCCGACCCACGATTGCTGCTGCCGGACTGGCTGCGGGACGGTGACGCTCCCCTCCCAGCGGCGGTCCAACCGGAACCGTTGGCCGCGATAGCCAACGGCATCGACTCGACGGAAACAGTCGAGGTTGTCGACGTTGCGCCGGTCTTTGCGGAACCGGTTGTCCCGGTCACCCCCTACAGTGATCGTCTCTCGCTGGACACGCGTCTCGATCCCGACCAGCTCGTGTCCCCGGAGGACCTGCCAATGTGGCTTGGTGGTCTCGAGCGGACGGTTGAAGTTCCCGTTGGCGCTGTGGCAAGCACAACGAGTGCGATGCCCATATCCAATGCGGTCGCAATCGAGGAACCGGCGCCCTACGATGGTGTCGATGCACCGGAAAACGACGTCATCGACGTGCAGGTTAACGGCTGGTACGCGATCGTCGGAGCTCTCGGCCTGTTGATCCTGCTCGCGGCGGCGCTGAAACTGTATCTGTCCTAACGGGATTTTCCTCCCCGTCGCTCATGATCGAAACCCTGGGCTCAGTCTCTTCGTTGCGAGCGATGGTTTCCGAGGATGGATCCGTCTACGAAGCGGAGACCGAAGCCAGTTCCCTGCGTTCATTGAGAAAACACGAAACGGGGAGGGCAAGTGCCCTCCCGGTTTGCTGTGCTGTGATTGGCGAAGACTAGACTTCGCGGAACTCGCCTTCGACAGTGGCCTCATCGTCATTTGACGGCGCGGCCTCGTCAGCGGGCTCTTCATACGAGCCGTCAGATCCGGCTGCCTGTTGGGCACCATACACCGCCGAACCGACCTTTTGCAGCGATTCGACCAGTGACGCCGATGCTGGCTGGATACGGCTGGTGTTCTCGGGATCCTTCTCCAGGATCTCCTTGACTTCGGCGATCCTGGTATCCAGCTCAGCCTTGAGCTCGCTCGGAATCACATCGCCATGCTCGCGCAGTACCTGCTCGGCCTGATAGACGTTGCTCTCGGCATCGTTACGGATGCTGATCGCTTCGCGACGGGCACGGTCGTCATCAGCATGCGACTCCGCCTCGCGCACCATGCGGCTCACTTCGTCGTCCGAGAGACCGGACGACCCAGCGATGGTGATCTTTTGTTCCTTGTTGGTCGCCTGATCGCGCGCGGCGACATTCAGGATACCGTTGGCGTCGATGTCAAAGGTAACTTCGATCTTCGGCAGCCCACGCGGCGCCGGCAGAATGCCATCGAGGATGAATTTGCCAAGACTCTTGTTGTCGTTCGCCATCGGCCGCTCGCCCTGAAGCACATTGATCTCGACCTGTGGCTGGCTGTCCGCCGCGGTGGTGAAGACCTGGCTCTTACGGGTCGGGATGGTGGTATTTCGCTCGATCAGCGGGGTGGCAACACCACCGAGCGTCTCGATCGAAAGCGTCAACGGGGTGACGTCGAGCAAAAGGATGTCCTTCACTTCACCACCCAGCACGCCACCCTGGATCGCTGCGCCAAGCGCCACGACCTCATCCGGGTTGATGCCCTTGTGTGGCTCCTTGCCGAAGTAGTCCTTGACCTTCTGCTGGACGGACGGCATGCGAGTCTGGCCACCAACGAGGATCGCCTCGTCGATCTGGCTCTTGCTCAGCTCAGCGTCCTTGAGGGCCGCGTCCATCGGCGGCACCGTACGATCGATCAGGCTACCGACCAACTGCTCTAGCTTGGAGCGGTTCAGCGTCTCCTGAAGGTGCTTGGGTCCGCTCGCATCAGCCGTCACGAATGGAAGGTTGATTTCCGTCTGCTGGGTGCTGGAGAGTTCGATCTTGGCTTTTTCAGCAGCCTCTTTGAGGCGCTGCAAGGCCATGCGGTCACTCCGGAGATCTATCCCTTCTTTCTTCTTGAACTCGTCCGCGAGCCAATCGATGATCTTCTGGTCGAAGTCATCACCACCGAGGTGCGTATCGCCATTGGTGGCGAGCACCTGGAAAACGCCCTCGGACAGGTCGAGAATCGAAAGGTCGTAGGTACCGCCGCCGAGGTCGTAAACGGCGACCTTCTCGTCCGCTTTGCTTTCGAGACCGTAGGCAAGGGCCGAAGCGGTCGGCTCGTTGATGATCCGCTCGACATTCAGTCCAGCAATCTTCCCTGCGTCCTTGGTCGCTTGGCGCTGCGAGTCGTCGAAATAGGCCGGTACGGTGATCACCGCGCGGTCGACCGTTTCGCCCAGATAGGCTTCGGCGTCAGACTTTAGCTTCTGAAGGATCATGGCCGAGACTTCTGGCGGGCTATACCAGCGGTCGCCCATCTTCACTTCCAGACCGCCGTTGGATGCTTCACGCACCTGATACGGCACGTGCTTGAGATCGTCCTGCACCGACGGGTCCTTGTACTTACGACCCATGAAGCGCTTGATCGAGGAAATCGTATTCTCGGGGTTCGTCACGGCCTGGCGGCGGGCAAATCGGCCCACCAGACGTTCGCCGTTACTGGTGACCGCCACGACCGACGGCGTCAGGCGCTCGCCTTCCGCATTCGGAATCACGACCGGCTCACCACCCTCGATCGTTGCAACGACCGAGTTTGTGGTTCCCAGGTCGACACCAATCATTCGTCCCATTGTGCTTGTTCTCCCTTTGCTGTTGTTCGTTCTGTAACGAGTGCTGGTTCCTGGTATTAATTGGCGCGGGGCGCGTTTCCGATCCGGACCATGACCGGCCGAAGGAGTTGATCCCCCAGGGTGTAGCCATTCTGGTAGACCTCGACAACCACATTGTCGACGTTGTCCGGGTCCTGCACGATGGCTTCATGCACCGCTGGATCGAACGGTTGACCAAGCGCGTCGATCTTGCATACATCCTGACCGGTGAGAACGGAAGCGAGCTTGCGCTCGATCAACCGCACCCCCACAGCCAGGCTGGTATCTGCCTGGTCCGGCGGAATATTCGTCAGCGCGCGCTCGAAGTCATCCGCGATCGGGGCAAGCTGCGCCAACAGATCACGTGTGGCGTTCTTGCGCATTTGCACCCGCTCGTTTTCCGTTCGGCGGCGGTAATTCGCATAGTCGGCTGCGGTTCGCTGCAACTGATCGAGATAGCTATCGCGCTCAGCGACCAGTTCTGCAATACCTAGACTTCGATCAAGGAGCTCCGATTCCAACTCCGCTTCCGCAGAGGCAACTGGCTCCTGCACTTCCATCCCGTCATCAGCGGGATGCGTCGAAAATCCCCTCACCTCACCATCCTTCATCCTGCAGGCGGATAGAGATCCGCCACCAGATCGCTAATCAATCGCGACATGTATCGAACTGTTGAAATTGTGCGCCAGTAACTCATACGAGTTGGGCCCAGCACACCGATGAGCCCCTTGACATTGTCATCGATGCCGTACGTGGCCACGATGACGCCGAAGCGCTGGAGCTGATCGGGAAGCTCGTCCCGTCCGATAAACACTTGTACCCGATCAACCGACTCAATTTGCGGAAGAATCGCACTCAGAAATGCGCCACCTTGCACGAGATCGAGCACGGCATGAACATCGTCGTCGTCGATTCCCGGTTGGCCAACAATATTGTGCAAGCCTTTGCTACGGACCGAAATCTGGTCCGGCGAATCGATCTGCCGGAGCGCCACTATGACTTGTTCAACCACCGCCGACGTCAATGGCGACGTAGCAATCACCTGTTTTTGCAGTTCGTCAGCGGATCGCCCCGCCATATCGGCCGAAAGTTGTCCCGCCAGCACACGCAGGTCGCTTTGATCGACCTCCATCGGAAGATGAACCATCGACTGGCGCACCGTGCTTTCCCGGGTTACCAAGATGAGGAGCACAAGTTGCGGTTGAAGCGATATCAACTCGAGATGCCGAATGCGCGCCGTGTTGACCCGTGGTGAGGTCACGACAGAAACGTTACCCGCAATTTCCGCCAGGACCGACGCCGCCAACTCTGGCCATTCGTCCAGCTTCGTTTCTGCCTGCCGAAACTGGTGCCGGATCATGATCTGATCACCGGCGGGAAGATCGACATCGTCCATCAGATGCCCAACGAAGTATCGGTACCCCGCGTCGGTCGGCACGCGCCCACCAGAAGTGTGCAGATGATCGACGTACCCAGCAGCTTCGAGCCCGGCCATCTCGTTGCGAATTGTCGCTGCCGAATAACCGATCGAATACCGTTCCGCTAAGGACTTCGAGCCGACCGGTCTTCCGTTCGAGACGTGTTCCCGCACAATCAATCGCAGCACCTGTTGCTGGCGCTCGGTGATCGTGGGATGCTCTTCGACTGATCTCGTTCGACTGCTATATGTCATGGTCATCAACCTGCGGCAATTTTAGCACTCTCCGTGCTAGAGTGCTAACTCGTCGCGCAGAACAACTCTAAACGGTTCGTATCAAGGTCGGGTGGGCGCTACCCAGACCGAATCGCGGTTGAGCGAGCCGCGTTCCGATGGGTCGTCTATTTCCGTCGTCCGAGGAGTCGGGCTCTCAAACCGGGCTTCCTGGGTGGAAGGCTCGCCAATCGGATTCGCTCGACTTCGGAGCGATCAGTGGCCCGCGGAATGATGTTCGCACCTGGAGGCCAGCTCCCGGCATCGGCGGCATCGAGGAGATCGACCGCCTCGTAGAGTCCGTAGCCGAGCTGGCTGGCGTACCGCGCAGCTTGTAGCATCAATGCCATCAGCTCTGGGCCATCGAGCTCTGCCTCGTTCAATCGGCGCACCGATCGCTCGCTGTGTTGCTCCAACCGATCGAGGTAGCCACCCATGAGCCGCGCCGGTACATAGGCTCCCCCAATCATGGCGTCACCGCCTTCGATGCGGATGGGCATAGCTCGAGCAGAATCAGGATCGAGTCCGGCATCGACGAACAGGCGGGATGGCGGTCTCAGCATCATGCCCGAGCCACGGTCCACTCTCGCTTCCCAACTGGAGAGACTCAGCCCCTGCCGCGCAAAGACCGGTTGCCGCCCCGCGAGCCACCCCGCCAGTCCGAACGAAAGCTCAGCGGGGCTGGGCTTCGGCTTTGCGGCCATGCGCCGATACCAAAACTGGGTGGCCAGATCGCCGTTCGTATTACCATCAGCAGGCTGCTCATGTGACGCAATACGCCGGAGATAGGTCGCAACCTCTACCTCGGGC
>JBBQPB010000075.1:0-8035 GCA_038331435.1 Thermomicrobiales bacterium
TCTATCTCTCGTTCAACTTGCCCTTCGTGGTCTGGATCCTGTTGGGTTTCTTTGAATCGATCCCGGCAGACCTGGAAGAAGCTGCCCTGGTCGATGGAGCCACGCCATTCCGTGCGTTTCGGCAAATTATCATGCCACTAGCGCTACCCGGGCTCATGGCAGCCGGCATCTTTGCGTTTGTCTTAAGCTGGAATGAGTTTCTTTTCGCACTCATTCTCACCGGACGGGAATCGCGCACCATGCCGGTTGCGCTGGCGTCGCTGATGACGTCCCAGGGGAATCAGGTTGGGGCAATTTGCGCTGCCACGATTTCCATGATGGTGCCAATCGTGTTAGTGACCTGGTTCATTCAGCGCCATTTGGTGCAAGGACTTACGTTTGGAGCGGTCAAGTAAACAAGCGCGGGTGAGTGCCCAGCGCAAGAGCTATCGAAAGGAGATCGATATGATCCGGACGAATCGTGGTATCGACCGTCGACGTTTGCTGCAGTTGACCGGTGCAGCGGGATTGGGGCTGACCCTTCGGCATGGTCTCGCTGGCAGAGTCGGCGCTCAGGACATCACCTACTCGCGCGAGTTCGAGGGCACCACCCTGAATGCGCTGATGGAAGATTTGCGCGAGACGACGCTCATCGAGGAGATGCTCCCCGAGTTCGAAGAGCTGACCGGTATCAAGGTGCAGTTCGAAAAAGTCGTCTACCCCGTCATGCATGACAAGCTGGTTTCCCAACTTGCCGCTGGCCAAGGCAACGGCACGTACGACTTCCTGGAAGTTGATTTCTACTGGGTGTATGAGTTCGCTCGGGCTGGCTGGATGGAAGATCTGGGCACGCGCATCGCGGCCAGCGATGGGCAGGTCAGTCTCGATCGATATGACGAAGCGGTCCTGAAGATCGGTTCCGAGGTCGACGGCACGACATATTACATGCCCATGTACGTCTATCCGATGGGCCTGCTCTATCGCACCGACCTCTTCGAGAGCGACGAGTTCAAGGGCCAGTACAAGGAAATCACCGGTAGCGACCTGACCATGCCCACTTCAGTGGATGAGTATGTCGCAATGATTACCGCCGCCAATCAGATCGACCCGGGCAACCTCTATGGCGCAGCCATGCAGGGAATGCAGGGCGACCCGATCGTGATGGAGTTCTGCAACTATCTCTATTCCGCCGGTGGAGATTTCTTCACCGAGGACATGTCCGCTCCTGCCATCAACAACGAGACCGGCGTCGCAGCGGTGCAACTTTATGTCGATGCAATCAACAACGGCGCTCAACCGGGTGCAGCGAACGCTGACCTGAATGACACCGGCGCGCTCTGGAAACAGGGTAAGGCTCTGACGTCGGTCAGCTATCTGTTCCTGCTTTCTGACGGTGAAACGCTCGAGGACAGTCAGGTCAAGGGCAAGGGTTCGGTTACCACCATGCCCGGCGGGACCGGTCTCACCGGTTCGTGGAGCTGGGGGATCCCGCAGAGTTCACCCAATGCCGACGCGGCCTGGGAGTATCTGAAGTGGGTCGAATCGCCAGACATCGCCATGCGGCGCGCGCTCGGCGGCGGTGTCGCCGCCCAGACAGCGCCGTACGACAATCCCGACTACATTGCCGCCTTCCCCTGGATGGGCAAGGTCAAAGACCTGTTGTCCACCGGCAAGGGGCTGCCAGGCGTGACCAAGCAGGCGCAGTTGGTAGAAATCATGGGCCGGCACCTCAGTGACGCAGTAACCGGCGGTTCTTCTCCGCAGGACGCAATGAATGCGGCCGCGGACGAACTCAAGGAACTCCTCTAGCCACGACTCATCGCGAAAGCCGGGCCCAGCCGGCCCGGCTTTCGCACTCCCTGCTGCTATGAACACTGCGGAGCTTCCTATCGCCACCGAACAACAACCCGCTGGCTCGACCGGTTTACCGAGCAATGCCCCTTTTCGTTGGGGCATGGTCATCCCAACCCTGCTCGCGATGCTGGCGATCATCGGATTCCCGATTGCCTACGCGCTTTACATTTCGGTTCACCAATACGATCTCACTGAAGGCGGCATCGGTGCGGTTACCTGGTTGCAGAACTTCCGTGACGTTATTGGCATGCAGGTCTTTATTCAGGCGATCAAGAACACCGTTGTCCTAACAATCTCGGTGGTCGTGGTCGAGCTGATCGTCGCGTTTGGTCTGGCGCTTTTGCTAAATCAGCCTCGACTCAGATTCCGCTCCGTCTATCTCTGCATTTTGCTGATTCCGCTGTTAGTAAGTCCAATTGCGGTCGGGCTCATCTGGCGATTGCTCCTGCATCCCGATCTGGGCGCGGTGAACTGGGTTTTTAGCCAGGTCGGGCTTCCTGCGCAGGAGTGGCTCTCGACTAAGAGCACAGCCATGCCGACAGTCGTCGGCGTGGATGTCTGGCACGAAACCTCGCTGATCATGGTCGTGCTGCTAGCGGGACTCGCCTCGTTACCTCGCGAACCGTTAGAGGCCGCGCGCGTCGACGGAGCCAATGGCTTACAGATTCTTTACACGGTGACCATTCCGTTGATGGCCCCCGTCATTCTCATCGCCGCATTGATCCGAATGATCTCGGCTATGAAGACCTACGATCTTATCTACGTCCTCACGTCGGGAGGACCAGGCGGCGCGACCGAAACCATTTCCTTCCGCATCTGGAAAATCGGCTTCACCAATCTGAACATGGGTCAGGCCGCGGCAGCATCGATCTTGCTGCTGATTGCCATCATGTTTCTTACATTGGTGCTTATCCGCGTTATGCGGCGCGATAGCGCCTGATCGCGTCGACGTGACTACGTCCGCCCAAACTGCCGTTCAAGCTCGTCCTGCGTCAATCTGAGCATCGTGGGGCGTCCATGCCCGCAGGCGCGCGGTTGCTGCGTGCGTTCGAGCTGCTCGACCAGCTCGCGCATCTCCGGCAAGCTGAGGGATTGTCCGGCGCGGATCGAGGTGTGGCATGCAACACTTACCGCGACCGAATCCAGCCACGAGCTGCCAACCCCGCCTTCCCCCAACTCCTTGAGAATGTCGCGCAACCGAGCCTGAATGTCAGTTCCGACCGCAATTGCTGGTACCGAGCGCACGAGCATCGAGCTCGGTCCGAACCGTTCCAGCTCGAACCCCACCTGATTGAGCTCCTCGAGCGACTGTTCGATGACCGCCGACTCTTCCGGTGAGAGATCGATCACCAGCGGATCTAGCATCGGTTGGCGATCTACGCCTGAAGCGACCATCTGGCCCAGAAACCGTTCGTAGACCACTCGCTCATGAGCCGCGTGTTGATCGATCAGGTAGAGCCCTTCTGCCCCTTCGGCAATGATGTACGTGCTTGCGATCTGCCCTAGCACACGCAGGGTGGGAAGCGCCGGTCTCGCTTGCTCGCGCACGGGCTCACGCGAGTCAGATTCCTGTAGAGGTGCCGGAAATGGGGACGTCACCTGTTGTGAGAACGAGCGATGCTCGAGCACTGGAAGTTGGGTCAGCAGAGAGGGAGACGAAACCGGCATGGAGCTTTCGATGCGAATCCTGGGAGGCTCCGCCCGCGGAATTCTCGAAAGCGTGGCGTGTGCCGAGCGGGAGATGGCGCGTGCCACCGCCCGTTCGTCGGCGAATTTCACTTCCGCTTTGGTTGGATGGACATTGACATCAACCTGATCCGGATCGAGCGAGATGCGTACCATCGTCACAGGATGGCGACCCACCATCAGCAGCGTGTGAAACGCTTCTTCCAGGGCATACATCAGTGTCCGGCTCTGAATCTGTCGTCCGTTGACGAAGAAAACCATCTGCTGTCGGTGCGATCTTGTTACGGTCGGAGCGCATAGCCAACCTGAGATCGTGACACCCGGCACCTGGGCATCGCGATCTGGCTCCATCAGCTCGATGGCTGCTCGTCCAACCTCCAGCCCGTAAACAGCAGTGGCGGCTTCGACGAGGTCGCCGCTTCCTGAAGTCGTGAAGCTCCGGCGACCGTCGACTGACAGAGTGAATCCGATTTCGGGATAGGCAGCGCCATAGGCGCTCACCAATCGGCCGATGAGCCCGCTTTCGGTCGATGGCTGCCGCTGAAATTTGCGCCGGGCCGGGACGTTTTCGAAGAGATCGCGCACTTGCACGATCGTGCCGGTACTCCCACTCTCGGACAACACGGGGTCGAACGTACCAAAGTCGACGCGAACCGCTGCCGCCTGTTGCAACTCGACGGGCCTTGACCGAACTCTGAGCGTAGAAACTGCGGCGATACTCGGCAACGCTTCGCCGCGAAAACCGAGCGTCCGAAGTCCGTCCAGATCTTCGAAGGCACTGAGTTTCGATGTCGCATGTCGCTGGAGGGCCAGCGGTAGTTCCGCTGGTGACATACCGACCCCATTGTCGACGACCTCGATCAGCCGGGTTCCACCTGCTTCGATCGAAACCGAAACTCTGGTGGAATCTGCGTCTATCGCGTTCTCGATGAGTTCCTTGACGACCGACGCTGGTCGCTCGACGACCTCCCCGGCCGCGATCTTGCCAATGGTTTCGTTGTCGAGGAGCTGTATGAGCACGTTGTAGCGTTTCACGTCGGATCGAGCGGGGCTGCTCAGGACGAAGGTAGCATCTCGGAGGAAAACGGAACACCCCGCCGGTGCGCAGAAACGTATCGGTTACCCGCCTCGAAGAACCGCAATTGCAAATCGGCGGACTTGGTGATGCCTATGCGCTCGCCGATAACGATCTGTGGAGCATCGCTACCTGGGGAAATCCACACCGCGTCGCTTGTGGTGAGGTCGACCGTGTGGAGCGCTTCGTCGATGCCGAGCGCCTGGCAGAGCTTGCCCGGTCCGGATGCGAGCTGCTTCAGATCGACTGTATGACGCCGTGGCTCCATCAGCTCGATACCTTCGAGCGGTTCGATCGCTCGAATCAAAACCGCCCCGACCGTATCAGGTGCGTGCGCGACGAGGTTGAACATCCAGTGCAATCCATACGAACGGTAGATGTAAATCGTGCCTGGGGCACGCTGCATGACGTCCTGTCCGCGTTTGGACCATGCCGCATGCGAAGCTCGATCCACTGCGTTCAGATACGCTTCGGTCTCGACGATTCGACCGGCAGTTACGCCGGCCGGCGTGCAGCTCCAGAGGGTGCAAGAGATCAGGTCGACTGCGACCTCTGCTGTGGGTCGCTCGAAGAACGCGCGGTCGAGCCTGATAGTTGGACTAGCCACCGAGCTCCTTCAGGCGACGCTCGAGCAACGCAATCCGTTCCTGCGCACCGGTCAGACGATCGCGTTGCACCTGCACGACTTTTTCCGGCGCTCGCGCAATAAATCCTTCATTCCCGAGTTGGATTTCCGCGCGGCCACGTTCCGCGAGGGCTTCGTCCAGCTCCTTCGAGATCCGCTCGCGCTCCGCAACCAGGTCGACAAGACCGGACAGCGGCAGCACGGCGACCAGATCGCCCGCCGCCACCACCACGTCGGACTGTTCGGCATTGGCATCGCCCGCGGAAATCTTCATCTGATCGTCCCCGATGCGCGCCAGCATGCCGATTTCGCGCTGTGCGCTTTCAACTACGGCAAGTGACCTGGCCGGAGCATAGATCGATGCCGCAATCCAGCGACCGGGTTCGACATTCGATTCAGTGCGCACATTCCGCACGCGGCTGACGAGCTCCATAATCCGTTCCCAGTCGCGCTCGGCTATCGGATCGCGCTCAGATGCTTCGGGCCAGGAAGCAATCATGATGCTATCGCCGGTATGCGGGATCGCCTGCCACATCGACTCGGTGGCGAACGGCATGAAAGGATGCAGCAATCGCAACGAGCGATCGAGCACCCAGGCGAGGGTTTGCGCGACCTGCTGTTTCTCCTCGGCAGTTCCGCGCAACCGCACTTTGGCTGCTTCGATGTACCAGTCGCACAGTTCCGACCAGATGAATTCGCGCAAACCGCGTCCCGCTTCGAGGAACTGATAGCCCTCCAGCAAGCTCGACGTTTCCGCGATGACCGCATTCATTCGGCTAACGATCCAGCGGTCGACCAGCGCATCGCCGGTCGGCACAACGGGACCGTTCTCGTCGAGATCGACCGTAGTTTCGCTGAAGATACGGGTCGCGAAGCGGGTGGCGTTCCAGACCTTATTGATGAAATTGCGGGCTGTCTCGATCTGCCCAACCTGCAATTTCGAATCCTGCCCTGGTCCGCTTTGGGTAACCAGCGCGTACCGCAGGGCATCTGCACCGTATGTCGCAGTGAGCTCTGTGGGATCCAGCACATTCCCTTTGGTCTTGGACATCTTGGCGCCAACCGCATCACGTACGGTGCCATGCATGTAAACCGTGTGGAACGGCAGTTCCCCCTGCATCTCCAGACCGAAAAAGACCATGCGCGCGACCCAGAAGAAGAGGATCTCGTATCCGGTCTCCATCACGTCGGATGGGTAATAGCGAGCGAGGTCGTCCGTCTGCTCCGGCCAGCCCAGAGTAGAGAATGGCCAAAGCCCCGAACTGAACCAGGTGTCGAGTACATCCTCGTCCTGCAGCACCGCTCCACCACACTCGGGACAAGCCGCGACAACCTCTTCTTCACTGACCGTGAGATGGCTGCACGACTGGCAGTACCAGACCGGGATGCGATGCCCCCACCAAAGCTGCCGCGAAATGCACCAATCGTGGAGGTTTTCCATCCAGTTGAGATAGACACCCTTAAATCGATCAGGAACGAAGGTGAGACTGCCGTCTTTAGCCGCCTCGATAGCCGGAGTAGCCAGCGGGTCCATCTTCACGAACCATTGCTCGCTGATCAGCGGCTCGACCACGGTCCCACACCGTTCGCAATGTCCAACCGGATGGGAATGCTCGGCGATGCCCCGAATCACGCCGTCCTGATCGAGTCGAGCCACGACCGCTGCACGCGCGGCCGGTATCGTCATCCCCTCGAACGGACCGCCCTCAGCATTGAGCGTGCCATTCGGATTCATGATGTTGATCGCCGGCAAATTGCAGCGACGCCCGATCTCGAAGTCGTTCGGATCGTGAGCCGGTGTGACTTTCACCGCGCCGGTTCCGAAACTCATATCGACTGCATCGTCCGCCACGATTGGAATCAATCGATCCACAATCGGAAGACGAACATTCTTTCCGATCAGATCGGCATAGCGCTCATCATCGGGGTGCACGGCCACCGCTGTGTCGCCGAGCATCGTCTCCGGTCGCGTGGTCGCAACCACGATCTCCCGATCCGGATCGCCTTCCACCGGATAGGCTAGTTGCCACAGATGACCGGAAACATCCTTGTGCACCACTTCGAGATCGGAAAGTGCGGTCATGCACCGTGGACACCAGGAGATCAGCCGCGAGCCGCGATAGATCAATCCTTTGTCGTAGAGGTGCTTGAAGACCTTGCGCACTGCTCGGGATGGACCCGGATCCATCGTGAACGCAAGGCGGGTCCAATCGCAGGACGCTCCAAGAATCATCATCTGCTCGCGGATGCGCCAGCGCATCGGGTCCATATAGGCCCAGACCCGCTCCAGGAATTTCTCACGCCCGAGATCGTGCCGTGTCAAACCTTCGGTGGCCAGCAGTTTCTCGACCACCCACTGCCCGGCGATTCCTGCGTGATCGGCGCCCGGCAACCAGAGCGCGTTGAAGCCCCCCATGCGGTGCCAGCGAATCATCAGATCCTGGAGGCTGACGAACAACGCATGACCGACATGCAGCTCACCCGTGACATTCGGCGGCGGCATGATGATGATGAACGGTTCGGCATCAGGATCGTCACAGGGGCGGAAATATCCCTGTTTATCCCACCAGTCATACATGCCGGCTTCGACCGTCACCGGATCGAAGGCGGATGGCAGTTCGGTTGCTTTCAATAGATCGGTCAAAGGGGTTGCCCTGAAGTAAACAGAATCGCGCAATTTCACTATTCTATGTCGGTCGGGGGTTGACGATCATGCTACAATCTTCGATGCGATCAAACGTTCGCCTTTTCCCGCTTGGAACAGAAATATGTCGCCCCTCCTGGACAAGATATCCGTTCGCGGTGCCCGCGAGCAC
>JBBQPB010000076.1:0-8000 GCA_038331435.1 Thermomicrobiales bacterium
GTGGAATTCGTGCGCTATCCAAATGGCTCGCACGCCTCAGTCACCCGCACCGGCTATCCGGCACACCGCAAGGATTATCTGGAGCGAGTGATCGGCTGGATGAGCAACTGGTTGTAACGATGTTGCTGGAGCTGGGGGTGAGGAGTTGGAATAACCAATTGCTCACGCCAGGTTCCTACCTCCTTGAAAGGACTCGATCGTATGGGATTCGTCATGCTGGGAGTGATGGGACTCGTCATTGGCGCTGTCTGTGGAGCGGCGCTCTATGGAGCGGCACAGCGAGACGGGAAAAGCCCGTTGGTTTGGGGCATCGTGGGATTTCTCACCAATGTCATCGGGATGGTGGTCTATCGGGTTAAGGTCGGCGCGATCATGAAACCGTAGGGTCGCTTCTTTCCGCAGTGCCCGGTCAGATCCTCGAAAAGACCGTTTCGCCGGCGATCCAGGTTTCAGCGACATGCATGCTGGTATCGAGTACGACCAGATCCGCGGCGTTGCCGGGCGCAAGCGTTCCCAAATCCTCTCGTCCTAACAAACCAGCCGGGACCGCCGAAGCCATGGTCAGGGCGTCCGCGATCGAGACGCGGCCCCATGCCGTCATGTTGCGGACGGCAGCGTCCATCGTCAGGATGGAACCGGCCAATCGGCCATCGGCGAGACGGGCGGATGTGGCGTCGACACGCACCGGGATGTCATTGAGGGAATAGTTGCCGGGGGGCATACCGGCAGCCGCCATCATGTCCGAAACGAGGGCGATTCCGTGGGGACCCTTGGCGCGCGCGGTGAGGGCGAGATTCGCGGCATGGGTGTGGACTGCATCGGCAATCATCCCAACGGTCACGCGCTCGTCGACCAACGCTGCTCCAACCGCTCCGGGCGCGCGGCTATCGAGCTGGCTCATGGCATTGAAGAGATGGGTTGCCATACGCGCGCCAGCATCGATACCGGCTTCGAACTGCTCGAGGGTCGCCTCAGAATGCCCGAGACTGACCAGCACGCCACGTTCCACCAACCGCGCGATGCGATGCAACGCGCCGGGACGTTCCGGCGCGAGGGTGACCAGCCGGACCGAATCTTCTGCCAGCAGCTCTTCGAAAAGCGCGTCGTCCGCCGCTTCGATGGCATCGAGGGAATGCGCGCCTTTTTTGCCGGGCGCGAGGAATGGGCCTTCCAGATGGAGACCGAGCACGCGTGCACCGGGGGCGTCGGAAATGCTCGGGAGTGCGTCGAACACTCGTCGGTAGCGGTCGCCAAAAGACGACACGATGGTGGGGAGAAAGGCGGTGCAACCGGTTTCGGACAGGCGGCCCGCCACCTCGGCAATGCGCTCCGGATGCTCGCCGAAGTCGACGCCGAATCCTCCGTTGACCTGCAGATCGATGAGGCCGGGTGCGATGATGCGCTCGTCCGTAACCGAAGGATCGGGCTCGACGGCGGTGATGCGATCACCTGCGAGCGTCAATCGCCCGGAAACGAGCGCCCCGTCGATCAGGAGACGTCCGGCGAGCACGGTCATCGGCCAGCTCCCCTGGCAAGGGAGCGCGCGGCAATGAGCGCAGGCTCGTCCACCAGATGAATCTCGTCCAGATCGAACTGATGCTCGATGCGGTCGAGCACCATATGCCGGTAGCTTTCCCGCTCGATCAGCAAGCTCCCGGCCAGCACGAGGGAGACCGCGCTTCCCTGGAAATCGAGCGCTTGCTCGACCGCGCCAGCCGCCGAGGCCAGTTCGGCCGCGCCGCTTTGCACCAAGCGCGATGCCACGGGATCCCAGGCGTCGGCGGCGTCGAAGACCAGCCGGGCACAATTGGCGATGACCGCCTTATCACGTTCGTGGTAGACCTGATCGATGATCTGCAACGGTTGCTCGAGCCCCCAATGCGCCAACAAGGCTGGTAGTAACGCGGTTTGCAATCCCCGGCCATCGGCTGCTTTGGCTGCCGCGCGAATGCCCCGCCTGCCGAGATCGTACCCGCTTCCCTCGTCGCCGATGAGATAGCCCCATCCTCCGGACCGCGCGGTCTGCCCGTGGCGGTCTTGCCCGAGTGCGATCGAGCCGGTTCCGGCAATGAGGACGATGCCGGTTTCATCGGGAAAGGTTCCGAACAGGAGCTGGGCGTCGTTGGTCAACCGCAGCTCACCGGCAAGTTGGGTGAGCGGTGCCTCGATCGCTTTTCGGGCACCGGGGCGATCGATCCCGGCCAGTCCCACCCAGAGCGTGTCGATGGGCAGGAAGACGCCGGCGATGCGCGCCGCTTGTTCGACCGCAGCGGTGACGTTGGTCACCACCCGTTCGGCTTCCCCCGCGAGGTAGTTCGACGGGCCGGTGGACGCCCGGCCGAACTCGATGCCGTCCCGATCCATCACGATCGCCAGTGTTTTGGTTCCGCCGCCGTCGACCGCGCAGACGACGTGCTCGCTTACTGACATGGGGCGATCTCACCCAGCGCGACGCGCACCGAGCCATGCGCGGAACTCACCAGCGCGCGGGCCTCTTCGGCGGATATCCCCGCCAGCACGGCAACGATGGCCGTTTTCGTCTCATGATTCGCGGCTTCCAGCGCCGCGGCAGCTTCTTCGCGCTCCAATCCGGTCGCTTCGCGGACGATACGGATCGCGCGTACCTGCAGCTTGACGTTACTCGCTTTCACATCGACCATCAGGTTGCCGAAGGTCTTCCCCAGCTTGATCATGACGCCAGTGCTGAGCATATTGAGAATCATCTTCTGCGCAGTACCGGCTTTGAGCCGAGTGGAACCGGCAATCACCTCCGGACCGGTGACCGGCGCAATCATGACCTGTACCCGCTCCGCCAGTAGCGACGGGCGATTGCACGCTACCCCAATGGTGAATGCGCCGCGCTCGGTAGCGGCATCGATGGCGCCCAATACGAAGGGGGTACGCCCGCTGGCGCTCAACCCGACCACCGAATCGCGCGCGTCGATGTTCAGCTCTGCCACCGCATCCCACCCCGCCTGCGCATCGTCTTCCAGCCGCTCACTGGCATGCGTCAGGACACGCGTGCCCCCGGCCAGCCAGCCAACCACCTGCCCGGGTGCGGTTCTGAACGTGGGTGGGCATTCGGACGCATCGAGTACCCCCAACCGCCCAGAGGTCCCGGCACCGATGTATATCAGCCGCCCACCCTGTTCCATCCGCGCCACGATCCCTTCGATCGCCGCCCCGATTGCCGCGATTTCAGTGGCCACCGCAGTGGCGATGGTGGCGTCCTCCGCATTCATGAGCCGCGCAATCTCGACCGCGCTCAGGCAGTCGATCTGGCGACTGGCAGTGTTCGCTTGCTCAGTAGTCAACTCGTGCAACTCGTGCGCAGGCTCGGAAGTCATGTCAGTCACTCGCTATACAAGAGAAACGTCGCACGCCGTTCCGCAAAAGCCACCGGATCGGAGGGAGATTCTTTGCCCAACTGGATTCGTTCGCTACCCCATAAGAGATCGATGAACGGCTGCCCGTCTTCGCCAGTACGCCACTCGAATCGCTCGCCGCTAAGGTCGCGCATGGCTTTCAGAAGGCGGGTGCCCAAGGCTACCGGTTGGGCGGTCTCGCGATCGGTCACGTAGATCTGCACACCACCACAAACCTCGCCGGCGTGTTTGGAGAACATTGGCCTGAACCAGGTGGCGCGGAAGGCATAGCCGGGCAGGGAAGTCGCCTCCAACCGATCGACCAGCGCGAAGGGATCGATGAAGGGCGCTCCGACATACTCGAACGGCCGGGTGGTGCCGCGCCCCTCGGAGATGTTGGTTCCCTCTAAAAGACAGGTTCCTGCGTAAACAGTGACCGAATCAAGCGTCGGCAAATTGGGCGATACCTGTACCCAGGGAAGCTTGGTCTGGTCAAACCACATGCCGCGCTTCCACCCGTCCATCGGAATCACAACAGGCTCGGGCCAGCCGCGTTCGGATGCAATCAAGCGCGCCAGTTCACCAAGGGTCATGCCATGTCGAATAGGAACCGGATGCGCTCCAACGAAGGAGGCAAATCCCTCCTCGACCAACGGACCTTCGATGGCAATGCCATTGATCGGATTCGGCCGGTCGAGCACAGTGAACTGAAGGTGATGTTCCGCCGCAGCCTCCATGGCATTGATCATGGTCGAAAAATAGGTACCGTAGCGGACCCCGATGTCCTGAATGTCGAAGATCAGCGCATCGAGCCGGGTTAGCATCTCGCGCGTCGGCTTTTCGGTTGCGCCATAGAGGCTATACACCGGTAGTCCCGTGCGGGAATCGTTGGCGTTCCCCACCGAACTACCTGCTTGCGCATCGCCGCGGACGCCGTGCTCCGGCCCGAAAAGTGCCTTTAGCTCGAGCGCCTCGGAACCGTGCAGCAGATCGATCCCGCTGCGAAGCCTGGCATCGACTGACGAGTGGTTGGCGATCAACCCACAGGCGAGGCCGACGAGCTGCGGATGCCCCTGTTCGAGGAGGATTTCCAGACCGGTTCGGACTCGTGGCATCGCGCTTGCTCATTTCTGATTATGGGATAATCGTAATAACATGATGGTGGGTGGGCCGTTCTCGCCCGTACCCCTCCCGTCCACCGGTCGTAGCGATGAGCCTCCGCGCCCTCCGTTACGACCGAACTGGCAACCTGTCGTTAAACCGGGCGCTCTTTCCCCCCGCCGATGCCGTCGTCCAGCAACCCGACGGTTTTCCAGGATCCGTAGTAGGTCTTGTACGGCATGAGCGCGACGGCGTGATCGAAACCACTCTCTGCGCCGCGCATCGTGCTGGTGCCCTGATACCACTGTTCGTACCGGAAGCCGACGACTTCACCCCGAAACAGGCTGTATGCGTGGATAGCTTCGATATAGCGTTCGTGCACATCGGTGGTGTCGATGTAAATCTCCGGGCGGAAGTTCTCCATGTCCTCCCAGTTCTCGGCGAAGTAAATGCGATCGGGCGATTGTTCTGGATATTCGCGGGTAAAGGTGCGCAACCCCGCGAAGAAGAGCGAGGCGAGCACATTGGTGTAGGTGTTGTTATGGTCGCGATGGAAGCTGCCGTTCCAGTGGGTGAGGATGACATTTGGCTTGTACTGGCGAATCACATCGCCGATGGCCATCTGCACCTCTTCGTTGACCGGGAGCTCGCCGTCCGGCCAGGGCATCATCACCGAGGTAGCGCCCAGGATCGCGGCGGCGTTCTCCGCCTCGACATCCTTGATCTCCTGGTACTCCTCCGGCGAAAGCTTCGGATGCCCCTTTTCGCCCGGGGTTAGATGGACCATGACGGCTCGCCAGCCAGCGTCGACATGCTTCAGCACGGTCGCACCGCCCATGATCTCGGCGTCTGCGGCATGCGCGCCGATGACCATGATGCATTTGTCCGAATCGAGGTTCTTCGCGGTCACTGAGATTCTCCTTCGTCTATGAGTATTGGTAACTGGTTTGCATTGGTAGCCGTCTCACAAGCAACGCACCACTCAATGCGGGTTACCAGGTCCTAATTGCTTCCGTAGCACTGCAAAGCGCCGTACTTCCTTGAAGCCGACCTGCGAATACAGGCGGGCGGCATTGTTCTCGGTCCAGAGGAACCAGGCGGCGTGATAGTTCTTCTTGAGCATTTCGTGCAGCGTGGTGGCCAGCAGCACCCGGCCAATACCCCGGCTACGTAGCTGGGTATGCACCCCGAACGGTCCGAAGCGCTCGCCCCGATGCTCGGCATAGCCCAGCACCTGGTCTCCTTCCCGCGCGACGATCATGTTGACCCAGCGTGGATCTCCCGAAAAGAGGTCCATGAAGACTCCGCTCGCTTCGCGATGCCAGTCCCAAGTGAAATGCTTCGGGATGAAATCGAGCACCGGCACGATATCTTCCGGCGTGGCGGGACGGATCTCTACCCCCTCGGCCGCCAGCTCGGCCTTGCGTTGCTGGATGGCCTCCGGAATCTGAAACCCGGTCAGCTCGGTGCGCATCGAGATCGGCCGCTCGATGACCGCGAATCCCCGTTTGGTCAGGAACTCGACCCCGCTGGCGTAGGCATTCGCATCCGCGCCGGGAGTGAAGTAGTTCGGCACATAGGGCGAGAGGGAGGTGTGTTTCGCTCCCAGCGCCTGGAGCCTGGCCAGCGCCTGCTCCAGCAACGCCGAGCCGATCCCCGCTCCCTGGTACTGGGGCGCGACCCCGAACGCCGAGATCCAACTCTCATCGGGTTCATACCCGTCGCCGAAAAAGGGCACCCGCCGTCGCAGACCGAGCACGAATCCGGCCACCTGACTGTCCTTCTCCGCGATCAGGCAGGTTTCCCGATCGAAATTAGGATCGAGCAGCACCTTGGCGCGGAAGGTGGTGGCATTGATCGGATCGGCGAAGAGGGCACTGTTCCAAACTGCCAGCACACCCGCTTCGTCCCCCGGGTGATAGGGACGTACCGTGAATCCGTCCGTCATCGAGACATCAACCCTTTACTCCTGTGAGCGCGATACCACGCACGAAATACCGTTGCAGCGCGAGGAAAACGATGAGCAATGGAACGACACCCATGGTTGCTCCCGCCATCTGCATGTTCACGACCTGGGCATTGCTGGCATAGGTGCGTAGGGCGTTGAGCCCCACCGGCACGGTCCACATCGTGTCCGAGCGGGCCACCACCAGCGGCCAGAGGAAGGCATTCCATTGGTAGACAAAGGCGAGAATCGTGAGCGCGCCCAGCGCCGGGGTACAGAGCGGCAACACGATCCGCCAGAAGATCTCGAACTCTGACGCGCCATCGACCCGGGCGGCGTCGAGCACCTCATCCGGCAGACTGAGCATGAATTGCCGCATCAGGAAGATGCCGAACGCAGTGGCAATGTGCGGAACGATCAGCCCCTGGTAGCTATCAATCCAGCCCCATTTGCCGATCATCCAGAAGATGGGGATGAGTACCACGAAAAAGGGGATCATCATCGTCGCCAGCACAATGAGGAAGAGCACTTCCCGGCCCGGGAATTTGAACTTGGCGAAACCGTAGCCAGCAGTCGAGCTGGTGGCCAGAATGCCGATCGTGATCAGGAAGGTCACGATCATGCTGTTGAGATACATTCGGTAGATGGGTATCGCGTCACGCAAACCCTGGTAGGCAGCGAGCGACGGATTCTTCGGGATGAAGCTAAGCGGCCGGGCTATGATCTCGGCAGGGGTCATCAGCGAGGAGACGACCATCCAGATAAAGGGGATGAGCATGGCCACCGCGCCGATGGCAAGCAGGACATAGGTGATGACTTGCCGGACGATGCCCGGTTGCTCCAGACGCCGGTTCATTCGTCGTCCCTCAACAGCCGAAGCTGGATCATGGTGATGATGAAGATGATCCCGAAGAGCACGACTGCCATGGCGGTAGCGCGCCCCATGCGCAGGAACTGGAACGAGGTGTCGTACATGTACATGACGAGCGTATTGGTCCGATTCACTGGGCCGCCGTTGGTCAGCACGAAGGGCAGATCGAAGACCTGCAGGGCGTTTAGCGTGTTGATAACGACCACGAAGAGGAGCGTCGGCTTCAACATGGGAATCGTGATCGACGAGAAGAGCCGCCAGTTACTGGCGCCATCGAGCTTGCCAGCTTCATACAGGTCGTAGGGAATGGCCTGCAGCCCGGCCAGGAAGATGATCATGTAGTAGCCGACGCCATGCCACACGGCCACGCCGATGAGACTCGGCATCGCCTGGTCGAGGCTATCGATGAAGCCCTGCGGAGGAATGCCTACCCGCGCCAGCAGACCGTTGATCATGCCCCAGTTGCCATCGAGCATATTGCGCCAAACGATCGCGATGGCGACCGGCGCGGTGATATAGGGAAGGAAGAAGGCTGCTCGCCAGAGCGGACGCCAGCGGATCGGCCCGTTCAGCACCACCGCCACCAGTAAGGCCAGCAGTACCGAGATACCGACATTGCCGATCGCGAAGACAATGGTGTTTCTGAGCGTTTCCCGGAAGAGCGGATCGTCCCGGAAGAGGAACGAGTAGTTATCGAGCCCCACCCAGGGCATGTCTT
>JBBQPB010000077.1:0-7973 GCA_038331435.1 Thermomicrobiales bacterium
CCTGGAGTCGCCATAGTTGCGTCGTCCGAGCCACCGCCGGCGACTCCGCCTTCTGCAATGTAGATGGTACCGTCATCACCGAGGGTGATATCGCCCGGGTTCCAGAGGCCCTGGCCAACGACCGTAGCGCCTTCCGGGAGCGGTGGCATTCCGCCGCCTTCCTCGGGAGAGGCTTCCGGAGACGCGTCCTGTGCGAACGCTTTGGCCGCTGGCAGCGCTATGCCGGCGGCGGCGGCCATCGCGACGGCTCCGATCAGCGCATCACGTCGGTTCAAACGCACCTGCTGCAGACTGCTATCCATCTCTGCTTAGCACCTTTGCCACTATCAAGCGCTCACCTGAGCGCCCACACGCGTTACGGTACGCTCCTGTCGTTCCCGACGTCGATACGTAATTCTCCCGATTTGCCCGGGAAAACTCTCACCTTGAATGCGGTATTTCTGCGTATGTTCGGAACGAAAAACGAGCGGTCAGCTGCGCAGTTCCCGCAGCGTGCAACACCCGGCACCCGGCACCCGGCACAGGGACGGTAATCGGAACAGCAGCGCGCGATATCCATGTCGTTCAATCCGGCCAGCCGGAGCTCGTAGGCGCTGGCGTGCTCGTCCAATGGCGGATCGGGAGCCGCGCGCTCGCAAGCGGATTCGATGGGTGCTTGCGGATGGCGGGTCTCGGCGCGCCGGAGGTTGCTGACAACCCGGGCAGAACTGGGGCCAAGTTCGAATTCCGAACGAGGAGCGACAGCCTCAAGCTCGCATCGCGGAAATTTGCTCGCGCGCCGAGGGAACAATTTCGGTGGCGATCATTTTCAACAGTGATGGATCGGATGGGATGCCGAAGAGAAACGTGTCGAAGCCGACCGAGGTAGCCAGGTGGGTGAGAAATGCAATCCAGGCGTCGGGTGAGCCGGAGAATTCGCCGCTGGTTTCGTCGATGGGGCTGGGAGGGGCATCGGTGAAGCCGCCCCAGATGTTATAGATGCGGCGGATGTCGGCGGGATTGCGCCCGGCAGCGGTGGCCGCGGCGTCGATCCTCACCATTGAATCGCGAGCGGCAGCAGGGGGGACATAGGCGAGCGACGGAACCCAACCATCGGCTTTGCGGCCGGTCAGGCCAAGGGCGCGCGGACCAACGACACCAAGCCAGATGCCAATGCGGTGGGCGGGAGCGGGTCCAGGGCGCCACCCATGAACCTGATAGATCGCCCCGTCATGGTCGACCGAACGCGCACCATCGAAAGCGGCACGCAGAATGTCTATGGCCTCATCCATCGAGGCATAGGCTTCCCCGGGAGAACGGCGCGGCCCGCCCATCGCTTCGATCGCATCCCAATACGCGCCCGAGCCGAGCCCAAGCTCGAAGCGGCCGTTGCCGAGCAGATCGAGGGTGACGGCCTGGTTGGCCAACATGGCGGGCGGGCGCAACGAGAGCGTAGCGACATCAGGGAAGAAGCGCACCCGCTCGGTGCGGGCGAGTCCCATGCCGATCAGGGTCATGGCGTCGAGTTGGGCGCGATTGTAGGGATGGTCCTGAATGCCGATCCAGTCGAAGCCGAGTTCATCGATAAGCGTGATGGTATCGAGCACTGTCGCGGCTTGCGCAGCGGCAGGTTCGAGAAAGATGCCGAACTCGATCGGCCGGCCGTAGTCGGGCATGGCAAACAACTCCTATGCGTTGCCGGACCGCGCCTGAGACAGGAGCGCCGCGGTGTCGGCATTCATGATGTATCCACGCTGTCCTTCGGTCCAGGGGCGCGCGAGTCCCAGCGCGGCAGCAGATTCGCCGATGGAATAGGCGGCCAGCGCCACGTCCTTGTGCTGAGGAAACCGGCGCGCGTTTTGCAGCGCTTCACTATCGATCTGAACATCGGGATGGTCGATCAGGTAGTCGAGCAATTGGCGCGGTTGGCCGGGAGCGACCAGTCCGTAGAGCTCGGTAGCCAGCACGCGATCGTTTGGAGCCAAAGCAGCGGTCATGGGGGTCATCCTCTTTCATCGGCGAGCATGTCGGGCAGATAGTAGAACGGAACGCCAAGTTCGCGCCCGCGCCATTGCCGATCGGCGCCGACGATACCGATTGCTTCATACGTTCTAGCGGCTGCGATGATGGCACTATCCGGTAGTTTGAGATTTGTTGCAGCGCGAACTCGAGCGGTTTCGACCGCCTGCTCACTATCGAACACGGCGATTTTCGTGTTTGCGCGGTGCTCCAATCCCATCTTGATTGCAGACACAAGATCTCTATCACCGAGTCTCGAGGGACGTACCAAGACTTCAGCAAGAGTCACGGTCGAGTAAACGATTGGGACTGCGTCATTCTCCAGGATCACCGAGACCAACGAGGCCATCGGGGTCGCACCGGAAAAGAACTCCAGAAGCGCCGATGTGTCCAGCACAATAGGGTGCTTCTGGTTGATTGCCTGGTCGACTACTCGCTGGAGTGTTCCTCTTTCGGCCATTTCCCTTCCCATATCTGATCGTGAAACGCTTCGCGTTCATCCCAACCCGCACGTTCTTCCTCCAGATATTCACGAATGGACTCGGAATCCGGGAAATACGGTTTGAGAATTCCACGGAGACTGGAAATGTGAGGAATCGGTTGAGCAGTCAATGTGACGACGCCATCCTGAAGCACGAACTCCACCGAATCACCGACTCCAACGCCGAGCTGACGGCAAAGCTCGGCAGGAAGCGTGATGGCATGCCGGCCGGTGACTTTAGCGCGGTAGACCTTACCGGATCTGGTGGATTTGGGTTGGGTTGCGGTCATGATGCTTCTCCAGAATACGAGCGCACATCGATGATACGCCGGTTGCCTGGCAATTTCAATGAGCGTTTCAATGAAACCGTTGTGGCTTAGAACTCCGGCAGGTAGGAGTCGTGCGCGCCATCGACCAGAAGGGTCTGGCCGGTGGTGAAGCTCGTTTCCGGGAGGCAGAAGAAAAGTACGGCGGCGGCAATGTCATCCGCCTTGCCAATGCGGCCGAGGGGAATTTTCGTAGCGCCACGCTCCCACCACTCGGCGTGGGTAGCGCCCGGACGATCCGCGATATTGCCAGGTGCGACGCAATTCACACCAATGCCATAGGGCCCGAGCTCGAAGGCCATGTTGCGGGTCATGACTTCGACCGCACCTTTAGCCGCGTCGTAAACAAGCGCATCGGTGTGGCAAGCACGCGCGCCGATGGTGCTGATGTTGACGATGCGGCCCTGGATGCCCTTGTCGATCATGTTCTTCGCGACCCGCTGATTGAGGAGGAACGGGGAGCGCCAGTTGATATTGAGCTGCTCGTCGAATTGTTGCGGCGAGACCTCCCAGAACGATTGGCGGATGCTCATGCCCGCGTTATTGACCAGGATGTCGAGCTCCGGGGCATAGGCGAGCGTTTCGATCGCAAGCCGTTCGGTATCGCGCATATTCGCCAAGTCGGCGAGAATGCCGAATGCCTCGCTGCCGAGCGCACGAATCGCCTGCACCGATGCTTCGACCGCCTCTGCTTCGCGGCCGGAGACGATGATGCTCGCCCCTTCTCGCGCCAGCCATTCGGCGATCGTGCGTCCTATTCCGCGCGTGCTGCCAGTTACCAGGGCGGTCTTGCCGTCGAGCCGCCGGGAAGTGTTAGTCGTCATGGGTTGGTCTTTTTTCCTCGACAGCTGGTTGTGCCAATTCAGGTTTGGTTTCTGGGAAGATAGCCGAGAGCTGGAGCTCGAATCCGTCGAGCACCGCGGAATGCAACACGTCGCTTCGGACGTATTCGCCCGTGAGGACAAAGCGATCGCCATCCAGCGTCTGAACGCTCACGGTTTCACGTTCAGGATTGACGATCCAGTATTCCCGCACGCCGTATTGCTCGTAGAGTCTGGATTTCCGAAGAAAGTCCGTTTCCATCGAAGACGGCGAAAGAATCTCGACCACCAGATCGGGGGCGCTGAATATCCCGCGGTGTTGAATGAGGTCGGATCGGTCTCCAATCACGACCAGCAGATCGGGCTGGACCACATCATTGACCGACAGATGCACATTCATTGGCGCCGCCATAGCTTCGCCAGCGCCTGTATTCGTGAGGTACGTGTCGAGGGCGTTCCCCAGCTTCATCGAGACTCTCTGATGTCGATAGGTTGGCGACGGCGACACGATGAGTTGTCCTCCGATGATCTCATAGCGGTTGCCATCATCAGGGAGCGAGGGCAAATCCGCGGCTGTGAGGGGCCGGCGACGTGCACGTTCTCGCACCTCTTCTTGTGAGTTGGGAAATTTCGTTGCTGCCACCATAGTGAATTCCTCGATTCTTCCTTTACGAGTCCGATTCGCCCGCCGGTTCCGCTGGGTGCGCAGGCGGAGTAATGGGGAAGAGCGTTTCGAGATCGAGGACGAACCCCTCGAGCGCGACGGAATGAAGATCGTCAGCTCGCTCCAACTCAGCGGAAGGAACGAAACGGTCGCCATCAAGTCCATACACGGTCACCGTCTCGGCAATCGGATCGACGATCCAATACTCCTGGACACCACTGCTGGCGTAGAGCGCTGCCTTGTCCACTCGATCCGTAATTCTGGACGATGGCGAGAGGATCTCGACGACTAGGCTGGGGGCTCCAACAATACCCTGCTCCTGAATGATTTCCATTCGATCATTGAGCACGACCAGGAGATCGGGCTGCACCACGTCATAAAACGACAAACGGACATCCAGCGGCGCGAAGAACGCTTGCCCAGATTTGTCGTTCGAAAGGTAGGCGTCAAGCGCACTCGCTAGTTTGATCAGAACATACTGATGACGCGTCGAGGGTGAGGGAGACACGACCAGTTGTCCTCCGATAATCTCGTAGCGGTTTCGGTCGTCCGGGAAGGACCGTAGGTCGTCGGCATCGAGGGGGCGCTGGAGCACGATCTCGCGGAACGCTTCGGGGATGAGCTCTTCTTTGGTTGCTGTCACCATGGCAGTCTGCCTTTCCAAGGACGGATGCGTCGATTCTATACCGCTTGCGTGGCAGAATGCCGCCGCATACTATGGAAGCACGACGTGGTCAGGACCGCCAAACCGGCCGAGTATGGACCGGCCCGGATTGGCCAATGGGCTCACACGAATCTGATAATTGTTTCCGCTCTGGGGCTTGGGGAGTAACGAAGGCCGGTTCGACGGTTCGTTTCGGTCTCACGGGTTTCGCTCCCCATATTGAGCACTGCGGCGGATGGGCGCCAGTAACGCACCATCGTACGCCGCACAGCTTGCCCCAGATGTCTTTCTTGCTCCGTTTTCGCTTTTGGAGAACCTGCGGTATTGGGTGCCCGGCGACCCCTCTGCAGGTGTGCGTGGCCTGGCGAGTGCATCCAGGCAGTGGAGTGAACCGAAGTGGCGAAATCCGCGAATCGAAAAGCAACGGAGTTCGACGACGAGTACGACGATGACGATCTTTCCCCGCGCGGACAATCATCGCGCGGGAGACAGGAGCGCGTCTATCGCGCGCCATCGCTGCGGCAGACCGAGTTGGAAGAGTTCAAATGCGGACACTGCAAAACGTTCGTTGGACCTCCGATCAGCGGTGGCCGGCAACGCAATCATTGCCCGCTTTGCCTCTATTCGAGACACGTCGATCACACTCCGGGGGATCGTAAAAACGAGTGCCGAAGCTTGATGAAACCGATTGGTACGGCCTTTCGGCGCAGCGGTGAGCAGGTGATCGTGCATGAATGCCTGGGCTGTGGCGAAGTGCGGTACTGCCGGGTTGCGGCGGACGATCACATGATCCTGTGCGAGGAACTGCCGGTGCTGGACTTGCCGGCACGCGAGCAGGGCGACAGCCTGGACGAGATGCTCACGTAGCGCGCAGCCACTCGGCGAATGGCTGCGCGTCTTCAGGCAGAACGCGCAGGATAGGCTTCGACGAGCGCGGTGAGAACAGAGTCCCTGTAATCTCTTATCCCGTGCGCTTACGGTAAAGACGCTCGATCCCCATAGCAGCCATATAGGCCGGGGTGGCCATTTCGTAGCTGGCCAATGCCTCGGGGTCGGCGCTGGCCAGATCCTTTTTCATCTTACTGGTGAGCGCCTGGGTCACCTGCGGCTGGCCCGCGCCGCGCTGGAAGAGGTCGACTCCCAGCTCGATCATGCCAGTGACTTCCGGCATGACTCGACTCAGGTGATAGCCCGGATCATGGACCGGTCCAAAATGCGTGAGGCAGAGGCGTTTGGCGCCCAGCGACTCCATGCGGGCCACGCTGCTGGCCCAGGCGCCGGGGTCGAGATCGGGCGGAGGCGTTGGCGCGCAAACGTAGGTGTGGTTCGGCATGCGAACCCCGCCAACATCCCCGGTGAAGAGGGTGCCAATAGCAGGATCCCAGAATGCGACATGGTGCCAGGCGTGTCCTGGAGTAAAGAAGACTTGCAGATCACGCCCAGCCACCCGCATAACCTCTTCATCCTCGAACGCGATCACCTGCTGCTCGGGAATGGGGGCGAACTCACCCCAGAGCGGACCCATCTGATCGCCATAGATGCGCGTAGCGCTATTGATCAGCTTGGTTGGATCGATCAGATGTGGCGCGCCGAAGGGGTGGACGTGCACGGTGAGCCCTGGATTCTCCCGCGCCAACAGCCCGGCAGCGCCAGCATGGTCGAGATGGATATGAGTGACGAGCACGCGGGTGAGGTCCTGAAAGGTGAAGCCGATCCGGCGCATCGCCCTGCGCAGGTTTTCGATGGTAGAGCCCGGACCGGTTTCGATCAGAATCAATTCGTCGTCGCTGACCAGGAGATAGGCCGCGACAACTTCCTTGCGGCCCTGAAATCCGAGGTCGATCAGGAAGAGCCCGCCATCGAGTTCTTCAATCGCATCGGCCACATTCCAATCCCACGTTTCGCTCATACCTGTGATCCCCCTCGCAACGTTCGCTCTCGTGAGCATACCCCAGCGTTCAGGGAGCAGCGACGATGCCGAACTGGAGTCGACCCCGTATACTGTCGCCCGGGAAGGAACTAGGGACATGCGCTGGAACCGCCCCCGCAGGGCCGGCAGCCGCGCAACCAACAGATGGAGGGAGTGGTGGACGGCGGCGAGTTGCTGACCGTGGCAGATGCCGCGGTTCGTCTGGACCGATCGACCGAGCAAGTGCGGCGCTATTTGCGCGAAGGGCGCTTGAACGGACGGCGCATCGGCGGACAATGGTTCATCGAACAACAAGCGTTACAGACGTTCGGGGAGCAGAAGCGGGACGCCCGCGCGTTCCTCGATAAGGTTGCTTCAGCATCGATCAGCGATCCCCTGGGATCGACTATCGGCATCGCGGCGGGCGGCGGCAGTAATCTGGCGGAAGGCAAGAACGCCTACCGGCTGGAACTGTGGCGGAGGCGCTAAATGGTGACTCCACTGCCACAACACCGCGCCGCGTTCGTCGATTCCTCTGCGCTGGTCTCGCTGGTCGACCGGGACGACTACACCCACCGCGCGGCGGTGGGCGCCTATGAATCTCTCAAATCCGAGGGATATCGGCTCTTCACCAGCAATCACATCGTGGCCGAAACGTACGACCTTCTGGCCAGCGCGCTTGGGCATGAAATCGCCCGTTCCTGGCTGGACGAAATGGGTCTGCCGGTCTACGTGGCCGACGCCAACGATCTCGAGCAGGCACGTGATCGCGTGATCCGCTCGCACAAACCGCTCAACTTTAACGATGCACTCAGCGTGGTGATCATGCAACGCCTCGGAGTGGCCGATGCGTTCGCGGTCGATCCGGATTTTCTGGCGGCGCTGGACTGAATCCTCATGCGAATCAATTGATGAACAGGGGCCCGTGACTTGCACGAGCCCCTGTTCTCACGTATTGCAGGTTCGGTGAAAATCGTCCCAGCCACATCACGGTGTGGCGCGCCAGCCCGGAGGACCCGACGTGCGAACCGGTATTCGTTGCGTCCATTTCGCTCCTGGGAAGCCAATGTTGTCGTATGCAACGACATGAAATACGACAACATGCCGAAA